>JBBSPK010000183.1:0-2586 GCA_038258875.1 Chitinophagales bacterium | reverse complement strand
TCCAGTTCATGAAGTGCATTTGTAAGCTGAAGGGTTCGCTTTTCTACGGTAGCCTCAAGATCATCATTTAGTTTCTTAATTTCTTTCTCTGCTTTTTTTCTTACAGTGATATCGGTAACAAAAGCAATTACACTACTTTCACCGTCACTATCATAAATACCCAGGCTTACTTCAACAGGAAATTCTGAACCGTCTTTTCTCACCGCAAATAAATCCATCCCGAGGCCCATTGGCCTGCTCCTCGGATTATGCGTGTATGCCTGCCTGTCTGCCACATGGTGGTGGTGAAAACGGCCTGGAATAAGGGTTTCGATAGGCTTATCCACTATCTCCTGAGAAGTATAACCAAAAAGATTTAGGGCAAAAGGATTTATAGATCTGATAATGCCACCGGAGTCTGTAACCACGATTCCCATGGAGGCATTGTTGAAGAGCGCAATGTTTTGTGGTGAAGATTGCATTCTTTAAAAATAGGCAAATACAAAATAAACTAAATCTTTTTGGATGTTAAATACTAATTGCTGACCCAGGAGGGTGCTTTTTTAATGGTTGAAATTGGGATGGTCTTCCATTTTTAGCACATTGTATTCAATACTTTCTACCTGGAAATTTCCATAAGCAAAATCGCCATCGGGATAAGTGTAAATAGCATCAGCATAAAATGCAACTTTCCGGTCATCGAATTCTTTATACTCTTTAAGCGGCGTTGACCATGGTAACCGTATTAATTTTTTACCTTCCGTTGCATAGCGGTCTTCCGAAATAAAATTTATTAATTCACCTTCCTCATTAAAGTGTAACCACGCGGATATGGTAATGCAATTATTCGTAAATGATGCGTGCACCTTATTCCCATCGGTTTCCAACCATTGTATCCTTTCATCAATTAATGTAGCCGGAGCCAGGCAACACATATCATTAAAAAAAGTAACCGTCTCAGAAATATCCATTTTTTTCCCGGATTGAGATTGGACATTGAACATTGACAACAACCTTATGTCCATAAAAGCTTTCCCATTTATGAAACAATGAAAACCGCTAACCGGCAGGTGTTTCATGGTTGCATATAAAAAAAATAATCTTGTGGAAGCCTTTATAAAATTGTATTGCCCGGAGGTAAAAGGCATCCACTCCGCCAAGGCGCTTTGCCGTAGCTGGCCGGACAATTTAACCTTGAAATTTTTTACTTTAGGCTTTCCGATTGCTCCGCTATATCTCAAATACTTTTTAACCGGCCAAGGCAATTCCTGAATATCAGCCTCAGTCAATAAATTAAGAGGCTCTAAAGGCGTTAGTCTTAAAAATGCCCTCACTTGTTTTTTATATTTCGTGCTGAAGTTCCATTCTGCAAAACCAGTGATAGTTCCAAAAAGTATAATAGCATTTATAATTGTTGCCAGCTTTGCTTCGGGCCAGTAGGCAATTACAAGATATTGTGATAGACAAATAGCCATGATAGAAAAGAGCATCCATAAGTTTTTTTTTAAATAGAATAAGAAAGCAGTACCTATAAATAATGTTCCCGCTATTAACCAAAAAACGCCGAAGATTCTTGAAACATTTTGAACAATAATATTTAGATGCTCAAGATTAAATGCTCTGGAAAACCCTGCCAGGTGAATCAATCCGTGAAACAATAGCAAAAGGAAAAAAGTAATCCTCATAATTTTATTTATTAGCGCTCATGGATTATCCTCGGGTAAAAATTCGAATCTCCAAATCATCCTGTTTTATTCAATGAATGCAATCAACAGGGTTGTTGAATATTGCCATTGTATTTGTTGGGCCTAATCCTGGAGCGCCATTACAGGCACGTGGCTGTGCAGAACCAATTGTTTTGTATGGCTCCCGTGTATTAATTTATCCAGCAGGTTATGTTGCTTCGGCATTACTATCAGCAGGTCTATATTATTCTTTTCAGCGAAATCAATGATGCCCTCATCTATATTTTCATTAACAATAAAATGATACTTATGCTTTACGGTCGCAAGCATTTCCATAAGCACGCCTGATTCAAAAATTGCATGTGGGGAGTGTTGGTTCTTTTTGCTGATATTAAGCACATGGAGTTCTGCATTAAAATCTTGTACCATCTTTTTGATTCCTTTAAGATGATCCCTGTCAATTTCATTTTCAAAATCGAAGGACAGGCCAATTTTCTTCACCTCGCTAAATTGTGCACCGCGTGGTACTGTAATCACAGGCCACTTGAGTTGTTGCATAGCATGTACTGAGTGGCTCCCAAAAAAGCGGTAATCAGTGGCAGAAGAGCCCTGGCTTCCCATTACTACCGCATAAGGCTGTATGTCTTCGCACACTGATTCAAGTTCGTTTATAAAAGTGCCCATTTTCACGATTGTTTTTATATTCAGGCTATTTCCACACTTATGTTCAAGTTGCTTTTTAAGCTGATCAATTGATAATTCTGCATTTTCTTTTAATACATCAGTATCTATTAGCGTGGGCACCGAAGAATAGGTTATGAACGGAAAAAACGTATGGAGTAGCAACAAATCTGCATCAATGGCTTTAGCCATATCCGCAGCATAGTTCACCGCATTCGAAGCGGCAGGAGAAAAATCGGTA
>JBBSPK010000182.1:0-2606 GCA_038258875.1 Chitinophagales bacterium | reverse complement strand
GACTTTTAAATTTCATCTTCCACAAGAATATCTAATAAAGGAAAGCAGTGAAAGCTCCCGTCAATGAACAACGGCTTATCGCATACAAACAACGCAGTCAGGCCAACCTGATTGTGGGACAAGAACCACGGCGAGAGGGGAAAAGATTTACGATATTATTTTCACTAAGCACTAGATGCTTTGCCAAAGCCATGATTAAAGATACGGCTTCGGAAAAGCGGGGGAGGTATCTCCTAAAGTAGCGAGCGTTTTATTTATTCTCAATCCAAAGACTATCGGATCGTAACTCTTCCCTTGTTGTTGGTGATTGCTGAGCTTGCAAAGCCACCTTCACTAACACCAACAACGGCAAGAAAAAAGGCTGTAAAATATACATTTTACAGCCTCTGAATGGTTTCGAGCTTAACCTAGCGGACCGGACGGGACTCGAACCCGCGACCTCCGCCGTGACAGGGCGGCATTCTAACCAACTGAACTACCGATCCTTTTTGTAATTCGGGAGCGCAAGATAATAAAATTTCCACCGAAGCATTCATTAAAATTTTATTTTTTATTTCTTCATTTCTAAAATCTCGCATTCCTTTGCCGGGATTTAAAAAGGTATTAAATTTTAGCAACGTAACTTTATTGCCGCAAATACGGAACCGATTAAATTTTAATTTTGAAACACGCTATGTCAATAACCCTTACGAGGCAGTTTCTTGATTTTGAACAACCCATAAAAGAATTATACGAGCAGATTGAAGAAAACAAAAAACTTGCTTCAAAAAATTCAAAAGTTGAATATGATGCAATTATCCGGAAACTGGAAGACAATATTCTTGTTAAGAGAAAAGAAATTACCGAACACCTTACCCCATGGCAGAAGGTTCAGTTAAGCCGTCATCCCGACAGGCCTTATACACTGGAGTACATCATGAAAATGTTTACAAACTTTGTTGAACTTCATGGAGACAGGAATGTAAAGGACGATAAAGCTATGATTGGAGGGTTTGCGCAATTGGATGGCGAAACAGTAATGGTAATAGGCCAGCAAAAAGGCACCAATACGAAAATGCGCCAGATGCGGAATTTTGGAATGGCCAACCCGGAGGGTTATCGCAAAGCCTTACGCTTAATGCATCTTGCTGAAAAATTTGAAAAGCCAATCATAACATTAATTGATACTCCCGGTGCCTTTCCAGGCCTTGAAGCTGAGGAACGTGGACAAGGTGAAGCAATTGCAAGAAATATTTATGGAATGCTGCGATTGAAAGTACCGGTAATATGCGTAATCATAGGAGAGGGGGCAAGTGGTGGCGCCCTGGGCATAGGCGTTGGAGATAAAGTATATATGATGGAAAACACCTGGTATTCGGTAATATCACCGGAGAGTTGTAGTACTATCTTATGGCGCAGCTGGGAGTATAAGGAAACTGCCGCAGAACAACTTCGTTTAACCCCCGATGATATGTTTAAGTTTGGGCTGGTAGATGGAATAATTCCGGAGCCGATAGGTGGGGCGCATTGGAACTATGATGAAGCGGCTGCCAATCTTAAAAATTACATAAAGCCTGTAATTGCAGATTTGAAAAAAATCGAAACGCAGGACAGGATAAACCAGCGAATAGAAAAATTTCGTAAAATGGGATTTTGGGATGAGGTGTAAATTAAATAATAAAAAAAATAGAATTAAGAATCAAACTAACCTCCATCAATGTCATTAATCAATTTACTAAAAGGTACCGGTGTTGCAATTGTTACGCCTTTTAAGAAGAATGGGGAAGTAGATTATTATGCCCTCGAAAACCTTATTAATAATCTTATAGGTAACGGTGTCGAATACCTCGTTACTCTTGGCAGTACGGGCGAAACTGCTACGCTTGGCAAAGATGAAATGATTGAGGTTGCAAACTTTACATTTGATAAAGTTGATAATCGTGTACCCGTAGTGGTTGGTATCAGCGGAAATAATACTGCCCAACTTTTGGAGCATTTGAAATCGTTTTCACTGGAAAGAGCTACGGCTGTTTTAAGTTCAAGCCCTGGTTATAATAAGCCCTCGCAGGAAGGTATTTTCCAACATTTTAAAATTTTTTCCGAAGCTTCGCCAAAACCGGTTATTTTATATAACGTACCTGCCAGAACAGGTAGTAACGTGACAGCTGAAACAACTTTGCGTCTCGCAAAAAAATGTAAAAACATCGCAGGTATTAAAGAAGCGAGCGGAATGATGGTTCAATGCATGCATATTTTGAAAAATAGACCGGAAAATTTTTTGGTTGTAAGTGGAGATGATCACCTGGCACTTCCATTAATCGCATGTGGAATGGATGGTGTAATAAGTGTTGCGGCTAATTGTTTTCCGAAAGATTTCTCTGATATGATTCGTTTTACATTGTCATCGAATTTAATGGATGCAAACAAAATTTTACATAAATTATTGGAAGGAATGGATCTTTTATTTGCCGAAAATAATCCGGCAGGTGTCAAGGCTTTCCTTGCAGAAATGGGTATGATAGAAAATGTATTAAGGCTTCCGCTCGTGCCATTAAGTTTTGCCCTGCATCAAAGGGTAAAAGAATTTCTTGCTAAAGTTTAATAAGCCCTTGACGTGATGAATCAAT
>JBBSPK010000181.1:0-3373 GCA_038258875.1 Chitinophagales bacterium | reverse complement strand
GCATATCTATAAAAGTGGTGGTCATGGATTTGGAATGCATAATCCGACTACAAAAGATGAATGGATGGAACGGTGCAAAAACTGGATGGAAAGTATTGGGGTATTAAAAAAAGTTATACAATACTAACGATTAGGACAGAACGATGTTATTTAATTGAACAGTTTTGCCTTAATACTTCTTACCTGTCTTGTTGTATTAGAGCCTAAGAAAATCATTTGCCGGCCCTTACATACTTTTCAATGTTTAACCTGTTTACGCCCGCATCTTCTACTTTTTCAATTCCGCTTTGAATCAACGTATCATTTTTTATACTAATTGTAAATTCAAAATCATTTCCTTCCCATTGCCTGTCACTGCAATATTCCAAATGCTCCGTATAAAGACTATCTTTTAGGGAATAGATGCCGCCGCCAGCACTGAACGAAGTGGATGAATCTTTTCCTTTCGTGAGGTCATGTTGCAAAAAAGCAAAATGCGTATCATTAATAATTTTTATAAATGATAGGTTTTTTGTGTAATAAGTTACTGTGGTATCACCCTTTTCTATGGTAGTACCTGAAATAAGTTTCCATGTTCCAATAATTGGTAAAGAAGGCTGTGTTAGTTCCTCGTGGGTTGTTTTTACTTCGCAGGATACTATAGCTGCGCAGATTATTATTAATATAATTTTTATTTTCATGAGATTTATTTTCGATTTTTAGATTTGCTATTTATACTTCCGGCGTATACATTAACGCAAGTAACATCATAGATTTGATATTATAATAAACAGGTAAAAAAATTGAAAATATATTTCCAGGGAGGTGGCGTAGATTAATAAACTATATATTGACCACAAAAATGACTACCAGTGCTTCTCCGGTCTGCATCGCGTTATTCCATGGCATTCTTTATAATGCGGAAGTCGTCTTTATATATTTCCCGGAATCCGCTGATTAAATAAAAACCCCAGCGGTTTTTATTTTTTATGAAGGTAAGCTTATCAATTAATGGTCGTATATCGGTTTCATGGCTTGCATGATATTTCACATCACGCCGGTAAGGTTTAAAACCTGATTTTGTATTTGGCTGGTAGGGTTCATCATCTATAATTTGCCCCAGTGCTGTAAATTTTTGTAATGGTGTACCATTTTCAAATTTGTCTTTTGAAGAATAATAAACTATCCAATCGTCCTTAGATGGCTTGCTTATAAAATTTTTTCTACCATGACCGGCCTGTGCAAAACCCTTCTCCATGCCTTTCTTCACATGGTCTCCGGATGCACATATGAGGAAATACTTTTGCATATTATTTTGAATTAAGCACCTTTTGTTTATCAAAAAAAATCAGGCATTTTTTTTTACCTGGTAAATAAAATCTTATTCATCTAAGTAGTCATCTTTACCTTCAATTCCGAAGGCTCGACTAACTGGAAGGTAGCGGATGCAAATTTTATCTCGCCATTTGTTGCATCAACTTCTTTTAAAATCCTGGTGAATAATTCAGTTTTGGTAGCTCGCCGCCTTTTATAATTCACGACAAAACGCAAAGTAAATTCAACCCAGTTGTCATTAGCAATAAGAGAGACCATTGGGGCAGTCTGCGCTTCTTCGAGGCGATATTTTTTTTGTAAATCATGCCACACGTTGCGGGATTGCTCCGTAAGATCACCGGCTACCTCTATACCAACTTTCAATAAAATTTCTTTCGCTTTTTCATAATTACTTCCATATTGAATGGGCAATTTAATTTCATCCCACAAGAAAGGAAAATCACCTGAATAATTAAATACAGGTTCTTTAAAAACAAAGCTATTGGCAATAAGCACTATTCTTCCATTGTATAAATCACCATCAACCCATTGACCTGTTTCCATGATGGTTGTTCTCAAAACACCTATATCCATCACATCGCCTTTAATGCCTCCAAGTTGTACACGGTCGCCGGTTTTATAAAATCCACCAAACATAATTGCCATCCAGCCTGCAAAAGACGCAATAACTTCCTGCAATGCAAAAGCAATACCTGCGCCAGCAACACCAAGCGCAACAGTTAACCCGCCCAATTTATCGCTAAATACAACAGTGATTAAAACTATCACCAGGATGTAACCTATAAAGGTGCTGAACTTCTTAGCCCGATAGCGGTTATCATTACCTTTTATCTTTGTAAATAAATTTTTTTGTAAAGCCTTTATGATTATCCAAATGACTGCAATGCCTATAAAAATGGTTACAATTTTTCCCACCGTCGGGTTAAAGAGAAATCTTTTTATTTGCTCGTCCATTTTTAATCTATTTATTGATATGTACAACCCTTTGCGGAAAGGGTATTTTAATGTTATTCAATTTAAAAAGCTCGAATATTTTTACGCGTAGATTACTTTTTATATTTTCTGCGCCGTAAACTTCCTCTGACCAGAATAGAACAGAAAAATTTAAGGAAGAGTCCCCATAGTCCGTAAATCTCACGATACACGACGGCTGTTTAAGAATAGCTTCCTGTTTTTCTGTTGCTTCTTTTAAGATTTTCATAACCAACTTTACGTCTGATGAATAATCAACGCCAACTTTTACCTCAAACCTTGATGCTATATGGCTGTGGGTCCAGTTTATCAATTGATTCTTTGTTAAGTCGCTGTTGGGTAAAATTATATAGTTATCGTCCCGGGTTAATACTGTTGTGGTGCGTAAATTGATTTGCTGCACCTTACACACGAGGCCGTTTACCTCAATAATGTCATCAACTTTTACGGTTGAATCAACCAGCAGGATAATGCCGGAAACAAAATCGCTGAAAAGATTTTGTAACCCCAAACCAAGTCCCACAAGCAGTGCTGCGGAACCTGCTATTAATACTGAAATATTAAAGCCAAGTATTTGAAAGCCGATTGCAAAAGAAAAAACAAGGATGCAATATTTTATAAGATTGTAAATTGAATATTTCTTTGCCAGATCAATCTTTTGCGTTTTGTATATTACCTTCTTAATAATTTTCAGTAAGAAATAAATAACCAGTAAGAAAACTACGAGCTTTAATATTGACGATACTTTAATAATATAGTCTCCCAATTGAAGTAGCGTATAATTTAAAAATTCTTTCATTATAACTCTGTTAATTGACTGCCACATTTATTACAATACCTGGCAGAAGATTCATTATTATGATTGCACGTCAGGCATATTTTTTTGTTCGCGGACTTTGTCATTTCTACTGTGATAATACCAGTAGGCACGGCAATAATTGCATAACCTGTTATCATAGCTATCGAAGAAATAAATTTACCCAATACCGTATGGGGAACCATATCGCCATAACCCACAGTTGTAACTGTAACGATTGCCCAGTAAATACTTTGAGGGATGCTTGTAAAGCCTTTTTCGCCCCCTTCT
>JBBSPK010000180.1:0-3604 GCA_038258875.1 Chitinophagales bacterium | reverse complement strand
TTTGCAGTAGTTGCTGGTAAGAAAAAGCAGCCACTTACCCCACAAACACATAAATTAAAAACTGATTACAAATTGTTAGAGAGTTGTCTGCCTTAGATTACCTTATGGATCCTACAGGTTTTTGGGAAAGGCCTGCTTTGGTAAATCCGGCTAATGTCAACAAATGCTGAAGTTATTTTTTAATATGCAGCACTCTTTGCGGAAATGGAACTGTAATATTATTTTCACTAAACATTTCAAAAATCCTTACACGGATTTCGCTTTTTATATTTTCTACTCTGAAAACTTCCTGCGACCAAAATAGAACAGAAAAATTTAAGGAAGATTCACCATAGTCTGTAAAACGAATAAAGGGTTCCGGTGTTATCAAAACACCCTGGTGCCCCATTGCAGCATCTTTTAATATTTTCATCACGAGATTTACATCAGAAGAATAGTCAACTCCGATCTTCACTTCAAACCTTGATGTAATATCACTATGTGTCCAGTTTATCAACTGGTTCCTCGTTAAATCGCTATTGGGTAAAATAATGTATTTATCGTCCCTGGTTAAAACCATTGTAGTTCTTAGGTTTATTTCCTGCACTTTACACATCAGGCCGTTTACCTCAATTATATCATTCACTTTTACGGAAGAATCTAATAATATGATTATTCCTGAAACAAAATCGCTGAAAAGATTTTGTAATCCTAAACCTATTCCAACCAACAAGGCCGCAGAGCCTGCCAATAATAGTGAGATATTAAACCCAACTATATCAAAACCGATTATAAATGCAAAAATCAGTACACAATATTTTACCAGGCTGTAAATTGAATATTTCTTGGCCTGGTCAATTTTTTTTGTTCTGTGTATTCCTTTTTTTATAACCTTCAACAAAAAGAGAATAGCTACAATAAATATTATCAACTTCAATAGTGACCATACGGTAATGGTATATGTTCCCAACTGGAGCAATGTATAGTTTAAAATTTCTTCCATAGTTTCAATTACCGGTTTATCCTGGTATATCTTTTATTAGTGTCTTCCTTTTGTAACTTAACATAATTTTTGGCGCTGCAATTTCCGTGGCCAAAATCGTAATCTGTTCTTATAAATTATAACGGCAATTTTTAACGAAAACTATTCCCCTTTTATTAAATGACACCGCGGTCATCTCAATATTTTGAAGACGACTTTTATAATGCCCACCCAGAAACTGAAGCCCAATAAAATTACTGATAATGAAGATAAGCACTAAAGCCGAATAGAATTACGTCTGCCGAAACAGATGCTGATAGCGAACAAAAAGATGAGGATTTTTCGTCAGCCAGCATAGCCCGCAAGCCCCTGGTTAATGGCATGTGCGTCTGTTTCAATTTCTAATCCATTTCTATCAGTACTTTAAGATTTGGTTTACCGGGAGATGCATTCGATGCGAAGCAAAACATTTGTTTCTGTCACAAGAAGCCTGTCTCCCATTCGCAAGTTTTCACCACCGAATTATATAACTAAACCTTATCAACAGCAACTCTATAGTATGGATCTTCCATTATGTTAACGTCAATGATTTCGTCAGCGTTTGCTAACAACTTACGGCAATCTTCACTAAGATGTTTCAGGTGCAGTTTCTTACCAAGTTTCAAGTAACGTTCAGTAAGCTTGTTTAAGGCTTCAATGCCGCTCATATCAACAACTTTACTTTCCCTAAAATCAATAATCACTTCATCCGGGTCATTCAGAATATCAAATTTTTCATTGAAGGCAGAAACAGAACCGAAGAACAATGGCCCATATATTTCATAATGCTTTACACCATTTTCATCAACATATTTTTTCGCCCTGATCCGTTTCGCACTTTCCCATGCAAAGACCAAAGCCGAAATAATTACCCCAATCAAAACGGCTAATGCAAGATTGTGCAATAATACCGTGATAGCCGCAACAAGAATACCAACAACAATATCATGCCTTGGCATTTTCCCAATCATCTTTATACTTGCCCATTCAAACGTACCAATAGCAACCATTATCATCAGGCCTGTGAGTGCAGCCATTGGTAATTTTTCAATGAGGCTTGCGCCAAACATAATGAACAGCAAAAGCATAATTGCCGCAACAATGCCGGATAACCTGGCCCTTGCACCTGCGGAAATATTTATCAGGCTTTGGCCAATCATCGCACAACCACCCATGCCAGAAAATAAACCGGACAGCATGTTGGCAGTACCCTGTGCAACAGCTTCTTTATTGCCCCTGCCACGGGTTTCGGTTATTTCATCAATTAAGTTTAAAGTGAGCAGACTTTCGATTAAACCAACGCCTGCCATCACTAACGCATAAGGAAAAATTATTTTCAGCGCCTCTAAGTTGAATGGCAAATCAGGAATATGAAATGGAGGAAACCCGCCTTGAATAGAAGCGATATCACCAACCGTTTTCGTTTCTATATTAAAACCTATTACAATGGCGGACACTACTAAAATAGCAGCAAGCGACGCAGGGATAACTTTTGTAAGTTTTGGTAGTTGCCAAATGATAAGCATGGTAAGCAATACCAAACCAAGCATGATGAATAGTTTTGGGCCCTGCATCCAATGCAGAACACCTGCGCTATCGGCAATTTTAAATTGAACCAGTTGAGCCATGAAAATAATTATTGCCAGTCCATTTACAAAGCCAAACATTACAGGATGGGGAACAAGCCGTATAAATTTTCCCAAACGAAATAATCCGGCGGTCACCTGTATTAATCCGGCTAATATAACCGTTGCAAAAACGTATTCAATACCATGCGATATTGCTAGGGCAAGTATCACCACTGCAACTGCGCCTGTAGCTCCGGAAATCATGCCGGGACGGCCACCAAATATAGACGTTACCAGGCCCATCATAAAAGCGGCATACAAGCCTGTAAGTGGCGACAAGCCTGCAAGTAAAGCAAAGGCTATGGCCTCAGGCACCAATGCCAGGGCTACTGTTAGGCCCGATAAAATTTCAGTTTTATAATTGACCCTTTGGTTTATGTCAAACAGCCTGAGGTATTGTTTCATGAAAACAATTTAAAAGTTATTAAACCGAAAATATTTGTAAAAAAAAGCTGCAGCAGGAAATGAAATTTCCTTAGAAAAATCAGTAATCAAGGTGGCGTAACCAAAGAAGGTAATTTAATATTGTTATGTTTCGCTTGTGCGGCAAAACTAATAAAAGGCATGACAAGTTCCAATTGAAATTTGGCTTTCATAACATTCATGCAGGATAACCAGACACATTCAGTTTACCTCCAACGCCGGATGTAATCTTATACTGTGTCGCTTTGCGTTTTGAACCTTGCTGGGCTCCCCTATAAGTTATCTATTTGCCAGTTTGCTTTACATTAGGTAGTTTGTCCAAGAATTGCAGCTTACGTTCAGTCTTGCTGCAGAATTGTCAATTAAAGCTTTTGAAAAATTCGTGGTCAATTTCAAAAACTATTACGGGTTTAAGTCCAAGATGATGCTTTTCAAATAACTCAACAAGCCTGTCACCGTCTATCAACTCGATTGGAGTGACTCCGTCTCTACTCGCTTCGCTTTTTGCCTCTTTTGTGAAACGTCCTGTCGTTATGATCATTCCTTTCTCTCC
>JBBSPK010000179.1:0-3736 GCA_038258875.1 Chitinophagales bacterium | reverse complement strand
TATAACATCCAGTCGGTAGAAATTATTAAAGGGCCTGCAGGCAGCATTTATGGTGCAGGAACCGGCGGGGTACTATTGATAAGGAATGATGCAAACCAGTTTCATCCCGGCGCTTCCGTGAGTTATAACCTGGGAAGCTTTAATTTAAGCAACCTGAATACCAATGTCCGCTTCGGAAACGGGGATTCACACAATATTATTAATTACCAGCATTTAACAAGTGATGGCTACCGGGAACATACCGCCTTGCGACGCGATGTGCTAACGTGGGATGCGGTAACAAAACCAAATGAAAAATCTGAATTGCAGGCACATTTTTTATATGCAGATTTATATTATCAGACACCGGGCGCTCTTACAAAAAAGGAATTTGATTTGAATGGTAAATCTGCACGCCCTGCGGCAGGCCCCAATCCCAGTGCAGACCAGGCCAAAGCTGCTTTTTATCAAAAAACGTTTTTAGCAGGCTTTAGCTACGAGCAAAAATTTAATGATAGCTGGAAAAATACCACCTCAATTTATGGAGCCTATACCCAAACAAGAAATCCATCTTTCAGAAATTACGGAAGAACTACGGAACCTCATTTTGGGGGAAGAACAGTTTTCGAATTCAATAAAAAATTAGATAAGGCACAATTGACTTTTCATGGGGGTGCGGAGTTTCAGCAAAGCTTTAATACGCAAAGAATTTATAATAATAAAAACGGGGAAACAGATTCATTACAAACAGATGATGAAATTTTTAATAACCAGGGATTCATTTTTTTACAGGGAATTGCAGAACTGGATCACGGGTGGATTATAACCGCAGGAGCCAGCATAAATAAATCGGGCCTTAATTTCCGAAGGCTATCCAAAGTTCCGCCGGTAAACAATAAGAGAAATTTTAATAATGAACTCACGCCCCGGTTTGCATTATTGAAGGAAATCACTAAAAGAATTTCAGTGTATGGTAGTATTGCCAGGGGATTTTCTGTTCCCACAACTGCCGAAGTTTTACCTTCTACTAATATTTTTAATACAGATCTCCAGGCTGAAAGTGGCATTGATTATGAGTTTGGAACAAGGGGAACTATACTGAGAAACAAACTTTATTTTGATATCAATGCATTTTTCTACCGGTTAAAAAATGCAATTGTCCAGCGTCAGAATCCTAATGGCGCTGACTACTTTGATAATGCCGGTTCTGCCAAAGAAAACGGGCTGGAAACATTCGTCTCGTATGAATTAATAAATAATGATCAAAGCTTTTTAAACCATGCATTGATTCACGTAAGCGATACCTGGAATAATTTTCATTACGATGTTTTTAAACAACTGGCCAATGATTATTCGGGTAAAAAATTGCCGGGAGTGGCCTCTCAAACTGTAGCGGCAGGATTGGACATTAATACAAAAATCGGGCTGTACCTTAATACAAATTTTTTTTATAGCGGGCCGATTGCTTTGAACGATGCCAATACAGATTATGCTTCGGATTATAGCCTCCTCGGAATAAGGCTCGGCTACAAAACTACTTCGGCAAAAAAGATCCAATGGGAATTATTTACGGGTGCCGAAAATATTTTTGATGAAAAATATAGCCTTGGTAATGATATAAACGCTGCGGCCGGCCGATATTATAATCTTGCACCCGGCAGAAATTATTATGCAGGAATTGTTTTTCAATTCAACCGGCCCTGATTGTTGAACCCGGGATTTATCAGAAGTTTTTACCTAAAATCTTTTTCAAAAAACATTCCGGTTTTTTATTTTTTGAATTCCAATTTTATTGCTTTTACATTTGCATCGTAATTGGTTCCCGGATTAAAGCCCGGGATTAAAATGGGAATCCGGTTAAAATCCGGAGCTATCCCCGGAGCTGTAAAAAGGCCTCCCCAAACCCCTCCAGAGGAGGGGCTTACGAGAGAAGCTTCAATCTTCACCACTGTTTTTAAAACGGGAAGGCGTTGAAGTAAACCTTTAGCCAGAAGACCTGCCAGTTTCTCCCGATAGCCATCGGGAAAAAAACAATTCAAAGCTTTCGGGTGAAAGGCATGAAGTGTAAAGCCGGGAGGCATTTATATTTCTTTCTTTTTTTATTTCGAAAGCAGTCACAAAAAAAATTTTCTACAAATGAAAAAAGGAATTTTTATTGCGGCTGCTGTAATGTTCAGCAACCATTTGCAGGCACAACTTGTCCCGTCAGTACGGGAACAAGACACAACCAACAAAACGCTCGACGAGGTAGTCGTTACTGCCAACAAATTTCCGCAAAAACAAAGTACAACCGGAAAGGTAATAACGGTTATTACCAAAGACGACATTGAAAAGAATACAGGTAAAACTGTTTCGCAGTTATTAAATGAACAGGCGGGTATTTCAATAAGCGGGGCATTAAATAATTTAGGCTCCAATCAAACTGTTTATTTACGCGGAGCGTCAGCAGGGCGTACGTTAATTCTAATGGATGGCATCCCCGTTTATGATCCATCAGTCAATAATAACTATTTTGATCTAAACCTTATATCTCTCAACAATATCGAAAGTATTGAAATATGCAGGGGTGCCCAGTCAACTTTATATGGCTCTGATGCAATTGCGGGAGTTATAAATATTATCACGGTAAAAAAAGATGTGCAAAAACCATTTAATGTAAAAATCACTGCAGCGGGTGGTAACTACAATACATTTCGCGGGAATGTACAACTGTTCGGTAAAGCGAATAAACTTACGTACAATATCAGGTATGAAAAACTTTTTTCAAATGGGTTTTCTGCTGCTTTTGACAGCGCACGAACCAACACTTTTGACAATGACAAATATGATGGAGATATTGCCGCCGCTTCCCTGCAATATGAGCTAATGACTAATCTTTCTTTAAAAGCATTTGTTCAATACAGCCGGTATAAAACAGATCTTGATGCGTCCGCTTTTACAGATGAAAAAGACTATTCAGTAAAAAATAAAAGTTTGATAACAGGTCTTAATGCGCATTATCAAAAAAATAATATCAGCCTTACCGGCAATTACCAATACAGCGAAAACAGGAGAAATTATTTTAATGACAGCCTCGATGTACCGGGCTTTGTTACGTTCTCAACAGATGATTATGTGGGGCAAACGCAATTTGCAGAGGTTTACAGTAACATAACTTTAAGTAAGAATTTTAATTTCTTACAAGGCGCAGATTATCGCTACAGTAATTTTCATAGCAAATATTTTTCAACAAGTTCTTTCGGGGATTTTTCAACAATATTTAAAGACACCTCACAAAGCCAGTCATCTTTGTATGGTTCATTAATATATCATACCGTCAACGCGAAATTAAATATTGAATTGGGAGGCAGGTTAAATGTTCACTCAAGATATGGCAGCAATCATACCTATACCTTTAATCCCTCTTATAGCATCGATGATCATTTCAGAATTTTTGGAAGCATTGCTACCGGATTTAAGGCACCTACCTTATACCAGTTATATTCTGCTTACGGGAACCCTGGTCTAAAACCCGAAAAATCTACTTCATACGAAGCAGGCATACAGCAAAGTCATGAACATGTCACTACACGACTTGTTTATTTTGATCGTGACATAAAAGATGGAATTGACTTTGACAACAATCTCTTCCAGTATTTCAATTTCAGCAGTCAGAAGGTTCACGGTATTGAATTTGAAACTAAAATAATTCCGGTAAAAAATTTTAAGGTCAGTGCCAATTATACATACCTGGAACCTAAAGAGCAAGCACAAAGCC
>JBBSPK010000178.1:0-3837 GCA_038258875.1 Chitinophagales bacterium | reverse complement strand
ATGGCATTAAAAGCAATAGCATATATCAGTCCTGTAAAAACTATCGTCCAAACTGTCTTTTAATTCATTTCATTTTTCATTATAGAATTCATAAGGGCGCTTTTACTATGTGACTTCAATCAGAACTCGTCTATTACCATTTTCTCTTTGTTGACTCCCATTTTCTGAAGCATGTCTTTGATACTTTTGATCATAGGTTTGGGACCGCAGATATAGAAATATTGTGAAAAATCATCTATTTTTTCTTTAAGGTAACTATCATCAATTTCCCCATTATCATAATGTTCTGTTTGTTCATCGGTGATGGTATTAATAAAATTATCACCCAGCATTTTTTCGAATTCATCTTTTAAGATGATATCTTTCGAAGTTCTGTTAGAAAGGATCAATTTGTTATTACCCAATTTTTTATCTTTTTGCAGTTGCCGAAAAATAGCAATGAAAGGAGTAATCCCTGCTCCGCCTGCAATGAATACACCTTCGCCTTTATAATTTATAGTGCCAAAAACATCATGCAAAATAAGTTCATCACCTGCTTTGAGTTTCCCCAACTCATTAGTGAGTCCATGATGATCCACATAAATTTTAATGGTGAATTCGAGCGTATCCCAATCGTTCAAGGATGTAAAGGTGAAGGGACCTCTTTGTTCTTTCCGGTTTGGAAGAATGATGCTTATATCTGTAGCCTGACCCGGTTTGAATTTGTATGCATCCGGCTTGCTTATCTTAAACCGTTTTACATTGTGTGTTAAATTCTCTGTTTCCAGGATTTTTACAATATGTTTTTCCATTGTTATAAACATTAAGTATTGTTTAAATGAGTTCCCGACACCCTGAAACAAATTTTATACTTCCAAAGTTGTGGTAAGGGTTAATAAAAACACTGTTTCTTTTACTGCTTTTACACTATGTGGTAATCCTTTATGCAAAGCAATCATCTGGCCTTGTTTTACTACCACTGATTGGCCATCTGTGCTAAAAATTATTTCTCCTTCAAGTACCTGCACACTTATAATGCCTTCCGCGGTATGTTTTTTTAATACAGCATCTTCATGCAATGCAATCAAAACAATACGCATTCCATTTGTTTTATAAACCGTCATGGCATTGCGATCGCTATTTTGCCATGTGGCCTCAGCTTTTAATTGCTTCATAAATTCCGGAATGTCCATGCTTACCAATGGAGCATCCATTAGCCTGGTTCCTTCTGGCCTTAAGTCTGTAGATTCATTACTTTTTATTTCCATGATTATGTATTTTAATTTGAATAGTTATTTACTCATTTTTGTAAGTGCCTTCTCTTTATGCACCGCAATATGATCGGTCTTATCGCTTTGGATGGCATATTGCGGATCTTCTTTAGTAGCGTGATGTATATAGCCTTTATAATCAAAATCGGCAGTATGTATTTTTATGATTTTACCAGATACATACCCCGCTTCAGAATTCCATTTTACATGATCGCCTATTTTAAAAGCATGTTTCATTTTGTTTGAATTTATTTTTAGAGTGAAATTTATTGTGCATTTATCTTGAGCGTTCTTTTATTTTAATAAGCTCCGATATAGGAGAAAACTTTTATTTTGTTATTCATCCTTACTTTCATCCAGCGCTTTTATCATTTCATATGTAATGCTATTACTGGAAATACCATACCCATTTACCAATACACCCTTTAAATTATATTTTGGAGATGAAATGGCATATACAATTGCTTCATCACCGGGATCGGACGGTCCTTCAAAGCGGTAATGCTTATCTACTACAAATTCACCTGGAAATATTTTTAAAAAATTGCCACCACATTCAATACAATTTTGATTTAAATTAAAATCAATGTTATAACCTCGTGATTTTAATAAATTGGTAACCTCCGAAAGAGTAGTCATAGTATTCATGTTGAATGTTTTAGTGTATTATTACTTTAATTTTTACAAACACATTTTCTGTAGTAAATATCCAGCTGATGGCTTCTAACTGTCTGCTAATAAATCAAAGTATTCATCGTCTTCATTTTTACCACCAAATCCTTTGCCTAAATCTTTTGATGATTTTACAAATTCAATGGCGCTAATCCATTTGACCATCTTATAACCCAATTGATTCTCCACCCGCAATCTTAATGGTGCACCATGCCCGGGTGAAAGCGGTTCATAATTCATTTCCCATGCAAGGATGGAACCTGGTTTCATGCAGTTATCCAGCGTGTGTGTATCATAATATGTACCGCCATATAATCCTTCACCAAAAGAATAAAAAGCAACTGTTGTTACAGTAGCATCCGGTTTTACCAACTCAATGATTTTGCTCATGGATAAGCCTCCCCATTCCGCAATGCCCGACCAGCCCTGGATACAATGGTGCATGGTAATGTTCTGCTCTTTACCCATTTCTTTTAATTCTTCCAGCGATAACTCAACAGGATTTTCTACCAAACCACCTATCTTAAGTTTGTAATCTGCAAAATTGTTTTCAGCCATTTTTTTCCATGCTGCTGATTCCGGCATTTTTCCATTCAGCCAGAAGTAAGAAGTAATATCTTTTTTTTGATAGAAGGCTTTAGGTTTAAAACGGTTTATGGTAAGTCTCCAAAGTCTTCCGTTAATTGATGCCTGAAGCGATTGGAGAAAACGTTGTCTATTCCAGGAAAGCCAGTGGGCCAGAAAGGCAAAAGCAATCGTTGCCAAAATAATGACCATGCCGATATAAAGTCCGGTATAGCTTTCCGCGTTATCAGTCCCCATCACAATATGGTTCATGTTTCTCACCAATCCTGTGGCTGCTATCAGGCTAACATGGATAACTATAAAAACGCAATAAGCAATCATTACTAAAAAGTGAATGGAACGGGCACTCTGCCTGTTGCCGAACAATTTGGGATACCAGTGAAAGCGATTTTCTATGGCAGGGGACATAGCCATGCCGGTAAGCATGGCAAGCGGCGCTAAAATAAATACTACCCCAAAATAGGCGAGTTGCTGTAAAGCATTAAAATGATAAAATCCATTGGGTTCAACAGGAAAATGAAAGGTAGCATAATGCACAAAAACATTCCATGCGTCAGGTATTATTTTCCATGATACAGGTACCAACCGTTGCCATTGATTGGTATAAAATAAAAGGAAAATAAAAACAGCACCGTTTAAAATAAAAAAAGGAACGGTGAGAAAATGCCATACTCTTGCGATGCCCACTGTATGCCGGTAACCGGGCAAACCTGCGATCGGGCTGAGGTACCAGGAATCTTCTTTGGCAGTCCAAAATTTGTCTTTCGGTATTTTTAAAGGCGTAAATCTTAGCCATTGTTTTTCAGGTTTGCAACTATTATTCCAGTACAAACGGGGATGGTCATACAATATAGAAAGCCCGCTTCTTATAATCAGCGCTAAAAAAAAGAAGTTAACCCAATGGCTCAAGCTGATCCATATTGGAAAACCTGAAGGGCCATCTGTTTTTAAAGGTGCAAATGACAAAGAAGGATCAGCAGGTAAACCAAACAAAAGGAATTGCAGCCAGGCTACACCAAATGAGCCAAATAAAAGTACAAGCATTATGATCCTCACATAAGGCTTTATACCCAGATAGGCACGCCTGTCTGCAGGATAATGAACTGCCTTTTCAGCTTCTGTAAAATGTGTTATCAATGTTTAAAATATTAATGAGAACCGACTCAAATTATCAATGCATGATACTCTCCCCTTCAATTCAAGACACATCATGCTACTTCCGTTCATTAATCATAAATTAATTTTTTTGCTTTTCCTCGTCTTTAGCTTCGCTCCGGTTTTCCCAATTTCAAAAACTCTTATCTTCTCCATTTCATTTTCAAATTGTTTT
>JBBSPK010000177.1:0-4110 GCA_038258875.1 Chitinophagales bacterium | reverse complement strand
AGGATAAGTTTGATATAAATTCTTTTTTATTGAAGAGAGTGTTTGCCAGGATTCAAGTCATCTTATCAATTTATATAGGGGTTTGATTGGTGGATGGGATTCTTGCCATTAATTTTTTTCAAGCAAAAAAATCAGGAATCTCTTTTATTTCTTTGTTTACTACCCAAATGAAATCGCAACATAATCAGAATCGGAATCAACCCCTATTTATCAATTATATAGGTTGGTTTCTTTATCCTATTAGTTATTAAAATTTTCTAAAAACCCATTTAAAACCAAATGCAGTAGCAATTCCCACAATGGCAGTACCCACCCATAACACTGAAAAACCAAAATGCTCTGCCACAAAAGTGCCTATCAATGGTGAAAACACAAATGCAGATGAAACTGAAAGTGCATTTAAACCCATGTAAGCTCCCTTCCTATCTATAGACCCGCGTTTAACCGTAACCGTTGCCATAAATGGCATTGCAAAAATTTCTGACAGGCTCATTATAAACATAGCCAAAAATAAAACCCACATACCCGAAGGAACCAGGAGAATCAAAAAGGAGATGGCGCCTAAAAATACACCCAGCGTAATTACATTTGTTGAACGCATCCTTCTTTCTGCAATCTGTACTATCAGCATTTCAAAAACAAACACTACCAGGCCGTTTGATGCCAGTATCAATCCTATATTCCCTTCGCTAAGGTGGTGTACTTTTCTGTAAAACAGGGGAAGTGTATTCAGGAGCTGGAAAAAACAGATACCATACAAACAGCAAAACAAACTATAGAAAAGAAAAGGTTTATCCTTCCACGGAGATATACCGGTTTTTATTTTCTTTACATTCTTATCATGATGTAAGAGTTCTTTATTTTTATTGACCGGAAGATCTTTAAAATAAAAATAAAAGAGTAGCCCCGCCAATAATGCGGTGATTCCATTTCCATAAAATAATAATTTAAAAGATATGGTAGCTAAGATTCCACCCAATGCAGGACCTATAGAAAATCCCAGGTTAATCGCCATTCTATTGAGTGAAAAAGAACGTGTAATATTTTCCGGCCTGGCATATACGCTTATCGAAACAGAGTTCGCAGGCCTGAATGTTTCGGTAATGGTGCTTAATACAAAAACACCAATTGCCAAACTCCATACATCTTTAAATAAGGGTAATATAAAGAAAACCGGTACTGACAAAATGATGCTGGTCAATTGTACCCTAAAATGTCCAACCTTATCTGTAAGCCAACCTCCCAAAGTAGAACCGGTCATTGCGCCCAATCCAAAACAACTCAATACCACCCCGGTTTGTGACAGCGTGAACTTAAGTTCTGCAACCATATAGACTCCCAGGAATGGCAATACCATAGCACCAATTCTATTGATCAACATTACTGCTGACAACATCCATGATGGCCGGGATAAACCTCTGTAAGAATCCAAATAAATGCGGAAGTAACGCTTCATTGATCAACGATAATAGTGTGCAAAAATAATGGTCAGGCCCTCACCAAAGTGCATAAGCCGTAAACAGTTTTCATTTTGTAAATTTATCCAATGAAAATCCTCATTTACGGAGCGGGTGTTATCGGAAGTATTTATGCCGCCAAACTTTTTGACGCAAAAAATGATGTTACGCTTTTAGCACGTGGAAAACGTTATGAGATTTTACAACAAAATGGTGTAATCATCAGGGAACAAATAACCGGGAAGAAAATAAATGCCCAAATTCCTTTAACTCAACAATTAGCAACGAATGATTTTTATGATTTAATAATTGTAACGGTACGACTCGACCAACTTGAAAGTGTAATACCTTTTTTAAAAAATAATTTAGCCAGTCCATTGATAATGTTTATGCTCAATAATCCTGAAAACATCCAAGCCAATTCAGATGACTTAAAACCAAAGCATGTTATTTTTGGATTCCCTGGTGCAGGTGGAATATTTAAAGAAAATGAAATTGACTTCATACAAATCAAGCAACAGAAAACAACTATAGGAGAAACAAACGGAGAAAAATCTGAAACTATAAAAATAATTAAATCACTTTTTGAAACGTCAGGCTTTAGTGTTGACGTAAGCGGTAACATGCAGGCGTGGCTAAAAACGCATGCTGTTTTTATGGCTTGTGTTTCTGCGGCAATTATCAAAGAAAATGGCGACAGCACTCAATTAGGAAAAAATAAAAAGAGCACCAGGATAATGGTGAAAAGTATTAAAGAAGGTTTTCGCGCACTCACCCATATTGGCATTCCGGTGACGCCTTCCAA
Organism: Chitinophagales bacterium; assembly: GCA_038258875.1. GTDB lineage: Bacteria > Bacteroidota > Bacteroidia > Chitinophagales > Chitinophagaceae > Ginsengibacter. The sequence goes on along the minus strand of JBBSPK010000177.1, from coordinate 1,848 downwards.
CTTAAAAATTATTTTTACGATAATGCCGGAATGGTTCTCTGTTTTATATTGGCAAAAAGCGATGCAAAACGAATTGGGCACTTTAGCTATGGCGCCTCATGCTAATGCTGCTAAAAGCGAAATGCAACTAGTTGCAAAAAAGGTATTGGAAATAGTTCATTCATCTTATGTTGCTACGCCTGATTTGGATAAGTTGCTTTCAGGATTTATGAGATGATTGATATTGCAAAAAACACGGAAATTGAGAAACGTAATTATGTTACAATGAATTTTATTTGATCCGTTTTTACAACATGCTATTTTTCCTTCGCTACAAACTCTCTTTAATACCATCTTCATAAGATGTTGGTATAAAAGAAAAGCGCTTATCAAATTTGCTACTGTCAAAAAAATAATCCCTGTCATTTTGATATTGCATTTCTTTCAGTTCTCTTATTGTGGTAGAAAAAATACCTAACAGGCTTATCATGGTTTTGTTTAGTATATAATATTTCGGCTTTACATTCAATTGCTGCGCAACATGATTAATAAAATCTTTGCCTGTCCATTTTTCGGGAGATGTAGGTAAATGCCATTCCTGGTTGAAAACGTCCAATGTATTTCCGAGAATAGCCACTGCTTTGGCGGCATCCGGAACATAAGTAATAGAATGTATTTTACCTGCATCAGACTGCCACATCGCTTTGCTTCCTTTTTTCAATTTGTCAATAACGCCGAAATTTAAAAATCCTGTTTTTACATCTTTACCATAAAAGTCAGCGCTTCGGGCAATCAGTGCCTGCAAGCCTTTATCCTTAATTGCAGCAAAAATCATATTAAGTAAATCTAAACGCACTTTTCCCTTGCGGGTTGCAGGGACTTTACGGGAATTTTCCGTCATGTTAGTTACTTCTTCAGGAGAATAGGCATACACGTTATCAAAGAAAACCAGTCTGGCATTATGTGCTACACAGGCATCAATTACGTTTTGCATGATTACCGGCCAATCTCGTTTCCATATTTTAGTGCTGTAAGGCAGCCCTGCAGTAAGATAGACTACTTCGGAACCTGAGACAGCTTTGTTCACTAGTTCTTTATCCGTTAAATCGGCTGAAAAAATTTCATCTGTTTCATTTACCTTTTTTGGATTCCTGGAAACTAATTTTATTTCACTGGAATATTTTTTTAATTCTTTCGCAAGATGATTGGCGATAGCGCCACCCGAACCTAATATTGTTTGCATGATTGTATTTTTAAGCCCCTCCTTTGGAGGGGTTTGGGGAGGCCGTTACACCACCACATTCACCATTTTATTCTTCACAAAAATTATCTTCTTTATTGGTTTACTGTCGATCCATTTTTGCACGATCTCATTTTCAAGCACTATTTTTTCAACTTCCTGCTGCTTTGCATCAAGAGAAATTACCATTGTAGTGCGCAATCTTCCATTGATAGAAATAGGATATTCCTTTTCAGATTCTACCAAATACTTATTGTTTAATTTCGGATATACAGCATCAATAACTGAACCAGAATTTCCGAGTGAATGATATAATTCTTCTGCAATGTGTGGCGCATAAGGGGCCAATAAAATCAACAGTGGTTCAAGGATTTCTTTTTTATGGCATTTTAGATCTGTGAGCTCATTTACGCAAACCATGAAGGCGCTCACCGCGGTATTGAAAGAAAAGCGTTCGGTATCTTCTTCAATTTTTTTGATGGTTTTGTGGAGGGTTTTTAATTCGGCATCTGTTGCTTTTTCTTCGGTCCATAAAACCTCACCCCTGCCCCTCTCCAAAGGAGAGGGGTGTGTGGAGAGTTGAATAATTTGCTATTCTTTATTTTATTGTTTAATTAGAATTGCATTTT
>JBBSPK010000176.1:0-4471 GCA_038258875.1 Chitinophagales bacterium | reverse complement strand
TCGTAATCGAAGGCTTCTTTTTTCTTTTCCATAATTAAACTGTGTTTTAAAGTTCTGAAATCATTTTTGAACTTTGACACAGTTTATTTTACAGTCTCTAGGAGATAGCTAAGAAAACTAGCCGTCTTTTATTATATTCCAAAAACTAATTTTCCTTCTCGTTTGAAAACCCAGGTTTTCATATAACCTGGTTGCTCCAACATTTATTTCCGCCACATGCAGGTACGGAATTTTATTTTGATTAAAAATACTATTCACTGTATGCGTAAGAAGTTGTTTGGCATATCCTTTCCCGGTATGGCCCCGGACGGGTAACTACGGCGCTTACTTCAACGTATTTATCCATTTTCATACGCTCGCCGGTTACTGCAACAAGTTCATTGTGTTTGAATATTCCAAAATAACTTCCCATTAGTGATGTGTTCTTTTTGAAATAGCCGGGTTGAACTAAATTAACAAGGTGAAACAACTCATCTCTATGCTCTTCACCAAGGCCGGTAATGTCTTCTTGAATGTCTAAATTTATTTTATGAGGGCTTACCATTTGTAAGCACACCAATTCGTTTTTTAATTTTAATGAGTTTGGATAAGACGGCATTTCTCCAACCACAAAAAAATTGTCAACCCATTTTGAATATTCATAAATGGGAGCAGAAATATTCTCAAGTCGCATAAACCCACCAAAAGGGCAATAATCAAGGTGATAGAATTTTATATTGCCAAAATCAATTGCAAAATTCCGGTGACTTTCAGAAAGCGAATACCAAACAGGATTATCTAATTTTTCATTTGCGTCCATGTGGATGAGAAACAAACCAATTTTTATTGAGAGTTATTTTGCTTTTGTCAATTTTGCCATAGCACGTACGGGAAATGTTCCAACACCCTTAATTTTCGGGGGTATGGCACTAAATGTAAAACCATCCTGCGGCAACAGGTACAAATTACAAAGGTGCTCAACTATAAGAATTTCTGCGCCCAAAAGCGTGGTATGAACAGGCCTGCTTTTGCCGGATGTGTTATCAATATTGTGAGAATCAATCCCGGCTAACCTGGCATTACAGTCCCGTAAATATTTTGCGGCGCCTTCAGTTAGGAACGGATGATTTTCATAATACCTGTCTGTGTTCCAGTGACTGTCCCAACCAGTATGAATTAAAACTGCACGGTTCCTAACTTCATAATTTTTTAAATGATCTTCGTTTATCGCCAATGTTTCCGTAAATGGCACGCGGATTACGGTCGCCTCCAGGTCGGTAAAACATTCTAATCCAACTTCCGAAAGATCTTTCCCATTTTCGAACCTGTGAAACGGGCAGTCAAGATATGTTCCCGTATTTGAAACCATTTCAATTTTTCCAATTTGAAATTCAGTGCCTTCTTCATAAAATTGCCGTGAATTTTCCCTGCTTAGATAATCACAGATAATTGGCGCCGGTAAGCCTTTATAGGTTATAAGTCCGTTTTCTATAGTGTGGCTCAAATCAATTAAGAATCCAGGCTCAAATTTTTCGTTACCAGGCTTTCGTCTATGCGCCTCCGTTAAAATTTCTTTGGTCAAAATTTTGGTTTGTCCAACCATAAGAAGCCGCATATCATCTACAATGTAATCTGCAAGTTCTTTATCAGAAATATCATCACCTGCAATGTCGAGCCGAAAGTTTTCGCCTTTAATACTTCCACCATTTGTAAAATAAATTTCAAAATCAAATTTTGCTCTTTTATCCATATATCTTATGTATAGAATTTATACTAACGGGAAGGTTAGCCGCGTATGGCAACAAAAAATTTAGCCTGGAGAGCCGACTAAATTTTATAAAATCCTATCAGCCCGCAAAGCTGCTTCGTATTTTCTCAATAAGTTTTTCATCATGCATTTTCACTGCCATGTTTATCATATTATCAAATGCCTTTGCATGCGAAATACCATGCCCGATTATTACCGGCTTGTTCACGCCAAGCACAGGAACACCTCCATAAATTTCAAAATCGAAACGGTTAAAATGTTCATCATTAATATTCCTTTTTTGTACAATCGTATAAATTGATTCTGCAAATTTTAAAATGACATTTCCTGTGAAGCCATCACACACATATACATCCGCATTACCCGGTAAAAGATCACGGCCTTCCACGTTTCCGATAAAATTAATTTTGGTATTTTCTTTTAAGAGGGGATAAGCTGCCTGGGTAAGCAGGTTCCCTTTTCCCTCTTCTTCACCAAGGTTTATAAGCCCCACCCGTGGGTTGGATATATTTAAAATATGCTTTGCAAACAGGGAACCAAGGACTGCAAATTGTGAAAGATTTTCCGGCTTACAATCCGCATTAAGGCCAACATCAACCATAAGGGCAAGTTCGCCGCTCTCCCTGGGAATATAAGCGCCAATGGTAGGGCGGTGCACTCCTTCAATAGCCTTGATACTAAATAATGCTCCCACCATCATGGCGCCGGTATTGCCTGCACTTATAAATGCATCTGCCTTGCCGGAAGCGAGTAATTGAAATCCCAAAGCAATAGAAGATTTTGTTTTTTCTTTTAAAGCCTTCGTGGGATGTTCATGCATTTCAATTACCTGCTCCGAATGAACAATTGAAATATTTGGGTGGGTAATATTATTCTCCCCAAGAAGCGCCTTAATTTTTTCTTCGTCTCCTATAAGCAATAAGTTCACTTCCTCCCGTGGTTTTGACAAAAAGAGACTTACCCCTTTTATTGCTTCTGCGGGGGCAAAATCTCCGCCCATTGTATCAAGTGCAATGTTCATATTAAAAAATTAGCGGTGACGCATTTCCACAATAACAAGATCACTAAGTGTACCATGCAAAAAAAAATCCAAAAACAAAGTTGAAGTTAATCAAACTTTATTTTTGGAATTCATAATAATATTTATCCTGCTAATCAGGCTTTCAAAGGCGCTTTTTCTGCAACAACTTTTCCTTTGTAATATAACTTTCCCTCGCTTACGTGTGCACGATGCCGTACATGGGTTTCACCTGTTGTAACATCAGTGCTCAATGTAGGAGCATCTGCTTTATAATGTGTTCTTCTTTTTGCGCTTCTTTGCTGACTATGTCTGCGTTTTGGATTTGGCATAACCGTAAATTAAATATAAATTAATTGTTTTTTTTCTTAAACTTTTCTAATCCCTTTTGTAAGGGGTGATTATTTTCAATTACTCCTGTGCCCATTTTTTTTAGCATAGCGAGTATTTCTTTATTGCATTGGGCTCCGCCCATTTCCTGCTCATTACACATTCGCTGCATTGGAATGCTCAGCGAAACAAATTCATAAATCCAATCTGCAATATGCAAGTGGCTTCCTGTTCTCGAGATATAATAAATATCGGGGTCTTCCTCATTTTCATTCATCTCCCCGGGATTTTCAACCTGCTTTACCACCATATTAAATTCGTCCCACAAATCCATTGTTAATGTATTTCCGCACCTGTCACAAATAACATTTACACTTCCGCCTATCTCAAATTTCAACATCATGAACGATGTGTTTTTTTCGAGTTTCAGGATTATACTTGCCTGGCAATTCGTAAAATCAGCCTGGCTATAATCTGCAAAGAACTTACTATCAACTTCATATTTGAATTCATGAATTCCCGGCTTTAACCCAACAAATGCTATCTCAAACGCACGCCTGTTTCCCATGACATCAAATTAAAGGGCGCAAAGGTAAGGGAAACCAGTTAATTTTTTCATTAAATAAGCTGTAAAATTACAGATTTGCTCGGTTTAGGGAACTAAAAAGCTAACTGAACCTCTGGTATGCCATATCTTCGGTGCCGAAACCACGATTATTTTAAAATACCTCAACAAAATCTACTTACACACTGCGGGTAATATGAGTATCAAGGCTTTTTTAAATAAAAAGAAATGGAGTTGGATAATCGCGTTAGTCTTAGTAATTGTTATAAAGTTTTGGTCGCAAAATCATTACAGGGTTGAAACTTACTATACAAATGAATTTTATCATTTTTTTGCATTAGCACTAAGAGGCTTATTGGGATGGATTCCTTTTAGTATTGGAGACGTTTTATATTTCGCGGCTGGCTGTTGGCTTTTGTGGAAAATGATAAAAAACATAAGGCTTCTTTTCAAAAGAAAGTTTACAAAATCGATTTTTTTTCAAAAATTATGGAAGCTCTTATTCATCCTGGTCACCATTTATATTGTATTCAATATTTTTTGGGGATTGAATTATAACCGAAAAGGAATTGCATGGCAATTACATTTGGAGAAGCCCGCCTATGACACGACAAATCTAAAGACACTTCAACAATTGTTATTGCAAAAAGTAAATGAAACAAAAGATGTACTGATTGCACAAAACGCTTTTTACCCCGATAATAAGAATTTATTCAGGCGGGCCAAACAATGTTATGATGCTGCGGAAAAAAAATACCCTTTCATTCAATATAAACCCCCTTCTGTAAAATCTTCTTTATATGGAGAGCCT
>JBBSPK010000175.1:0-4702 GCA_038258875.1 Chitinophagales bacterium | reverse complement strand
ATTACGATTCTCCTTATCATAAATATTTTTCTCACCTTCAAACCAGTAAAGCAAGAAAAAATCAAAGACCTTTCTGCAATAAATTCAGATTAAAAAATGGAGAGCAATCAACTGATAGTTTATTCCACACCAAGGGCAATATAAAGGTGGAAGTAGTATTTGAAAACGAAACTTTTTGGTTAAGTCAAAAGAGAATTGCATTGTTGTTTAATGTGGATGTGAGAACAGTGAATGAGCATTTGAAAAATATTTTTGAGACCAATGAGTTACCAAAGGATTCAACTATCCGGAATTTCCGGATAGTTCAAAATGAAGGCAGCCGTGAGGTTTCAAAAGACATTGAGTTTTACAGATTAGAGGCAATAATCGCGGTAGGCTACCGGGTGAATTTCGATTAATCCACACAGTTTCGCATTTGGGCAACCAACACTTGAAAAGAATTTTAAAAATGCAGGGTGATTCAGGATAAAGAATATGAATCGGACTTTGACAAATAAATGAAAAAACTGAAAAAGAAATAATACTCATACAAATTAAGCAACCTGTAATTTTAGAGTTAAACTATAGTGACGATGTTTTTGCCTTCAATTAAAATTATTGAAACCGAAAAGATGAAATTTTACTTTGAAAAGCAATCAAATAGAAGCTTCTTTTTTAATCTTCCAATCGGTACGCACTGTGTACCAAATCAAACTATAAATCCATTATCAATTTGCGACGCACTGCGTACCAAATTGAACAATCATGCTAAAATAACCAATGGACAAACCGGAACATATAAATAGTGCTTTGTTTCTTGCAATCAGGCAGATCATTGAATCTGCCCGTGCAAAGGCATACCGTGCCGTAAATATTTTTTTATTGGAAAGCTATTGGCATATTGGCAAGCTGATAGTAGAAGATGAGCAACAGGGAAAAGAAAGAGCTGAATATGGTCGGGGCACTTTAAAGCAACTGGCAAAGCAACTTACAAACGATTTCGGTAAAGGCTTTGATGACAGCAACCTGAGAAATATGCGTGCATTTTACCAGGCTTTTCCAATTTATGACGCATTGCGTCACGAATTGAGCTGGACGCATTACCGCATTCTTTCAAGGCTTGAACCGGAAGAAAAACGCCTCTATTATATTGAACAATCCATTGACAATAACTGGAACAGCAGGGAAACTGGAACGTAACATACACACTTTATATTTTGAGCGAAGCATTACAACTCAGCCTGCAAAAAAAGCGCAGCAACAAACTGAAAAAGCGCTTATAAAAGACCCGTATATTTTTGAGTTTCTTGGTATAAGCCCGGGAGAGAAATTAAATGAAAAAGATATTGAGACCGCACTGATCAATAACCTGCAGCAGTTCTTACTGGAACTGGGAAAAGGGTTTGCCTTCGTTGCCCGCCAGCAGCATATTACTACCGATACTTCAGATTTTTACATAGACCTTGTGTTTTATAACTATTACCTCAAATGCTTTGTGTTGATTGACCTGAAGGCAGGCAAGCTTACACACCAGGACATCGGGCAGATGGATATGTATGTACGCATGTATGAAGATAAGAAAAAAGCAAAGGGAGATAATCCAACCATCGGTATTATACTTTGTGCAGAAAAGGATGAAGCAGTAGTGAAATATTCTGTGCTGGCCGAAAACAAAAAACTGTTTGCTTCCAAATACCTTATGTACCTGCCGAAAGAAGAAGAATTAAAACAACTTATTGAGCACGACAGGCAGTTATTTGAAATGAAGAATGCTTCTGCAAAAAAGAAACCTGCATCTCCAAAAAAGAAAGGTAAACAATAAGATTTTTATACATAACAATGACCCTTAAAAAATATTTGTCGCAATTCTCAAAAGACCAACTCGTTGGTCAAATTCTTATTGTTGGAATTTAAAAGAATCAGGGCCTTTGGAGAAGTACAATTTTCACAGGGCAACTGAAATTCAGTCTCAAGGCGGTAAATTCTGAGCAATAATACCCCCAAAGTAAAATAGAGAAAATTTTATTTTACGATATTGTAAATACTATGAGCAACATACAATTAGTTGAAGACAAAAAATTAAGAACACATTGGGATAGTGAAAACGAACAATGATTCTTTTCCGTAATTGATGTGATTGAAATTTTGACTGGCAGTTCTATCCCTAAGCGGTATTGGAGCGATTAAAAAAAGAAATTGCAGGCAGAAGGAAGTGAAGCGTACGAAAAAATCGTGCGGTTGAAGATAGAAGCCCCTGATGGGAAGTTACGGCAAACTGATGTTGCTAATACAGAAACTTTGTTATGACTCATTCAATCCATCCCTTCTCCCAAAGCAGACCCATTTAAACAATGGCTTGCAAAAACAGGTTATGAAAGCGTTGAGGTGATTTAACTTCTGAAGTTCGTTCAATTGAAAACTTGTTATGGAAATGAATATCTGCTTGCCGCTGACTTTCTATAAAATTTTAAACTCTTTCTAAAATAAAATTTCCATCTACACCTAATTTTTCGTGAAGTGCTTTTAAAAAAGGCACGTCAGGCTCACGCTTGTTATTTAATATCTGGCTAAGTTTTGGGGCCCCGATACCCAATATTTTAGCAAGGGCTACTTTATTTAATTTCTTCTCAAACATTTTGAGTTCTACAATTTCTTTTATGGTTTTAGGCATAGGAAAGGGATAATTAATCTTTTCATAATCCTGTATAGCTTTGGCCATTTCGACAATATTATTTAACTCATTTCTGGTTAGGTTTTCCTCACCTTTTTGCATAACCTTATACACGTCAGCTAACGCTTTGCTGTAGGCTGTTTCAGAGTTTATATTTTTCATTTTTTTTAAATATTATAATTCCTGAATATTTAGTAAATCGTATTCTTTGTGTGTTCCAATAAAGCGAATAAAAACTGTTCTCGTTCTAAAAATTATTCTCACTATTAACCTGCAGTCGTTACCCTTGATGTTAAATACAAATAAACCATTCCCAACTGCATCAACCGAATTGAATTGTTTTTTAATATCACTAAAGCTTTGCCAGTCTGCATTCATTGTGATTGAATACCATCGTTCTAATGGGGTCAATAATTTTGGATATTCCGTGGCAAACTTTCTAATAGCTTTGTGCGAAATAATTACCATCAGCGAAATTAATAAAATTTCATAAATTGAAAGTATATTTTAAATATTGAAATATTTTACTTTGTAGCATATTATCATCAATTTCTAAAAACCTAAATATTTTGCTTGTTAATGGCAAATCTATATCAGTAATTCACGCCCGGTTTTATCATAAATTCCAATGCTGAAAGTCCCCCTCAAAATAAAGATATTCTTTTTAATTGCAGTTGTTTTATTCACCTGGTTTTGGTTTTGCCTCCCATCCAAATTATTTAATGCACCGGAATGCTTTGTTATTGAAGATAAAGATGGTAATCTTTTAAATGCGTCAATTGCTTCAGACGGCCAATGGCGTTTCCCTTATGATGAAAAAGTTCCGGATAAGTTCATAAAGTGTATTACCGCCTTTGAAGATAAAAGATTTTATAGCCATCCCGGAATTGATGTTGTAGCATTCTCCAGGGCTATTCTAAAAAATTTCAGACGCAAAGAAGTAATACAGGGCGGCAGTACACTCACGATGCAGGTTATACGATTAAGTCGCCATGAAACAAAAAGAACGATTTGGGAAAAAATAATTGAAAGTATTCAATCCGTGAGGATGGAATGCAGCTATTCCAAGAAACAGATTATGGCTTTATATGCATCTGAAGCGCCGTTTGGCAGTAATGTAGTTGGCCTTGATGCTGCATCATGGCGGTATTACGGGCGTAGCCCTGAAAAATTAAGCTGGGGAGAAATGGCAGCATTGGCTGTATTGCCCAATGCGCCGGCATTAGTTCATCCCGGTAAAAATCGTGAGGTGCTTTTGAAAAAAAGAAATGCGTTATTGGATAAGCTTTTTCAAAATAAAATCCTGGAGAAGTCTATTTGTTATCTTTCAAAATTAGAACCGCTTCCCGGGAATCCTGTTGCGCTTCCACAGTTAGCTCCACACTTGTTACAACGTTTCAAACAAGATAGAAGAAATGAAAATCTTTCGGCAAGACTAAAAACAACTATCGATATCAATCTTCAAAAAAACGTAATTGATATCTTAAACCAGCATCACAATATTCTAAAAGGCAATGGAATTAACAATGCCTGTGCACTGGTGCTGGATGTAGAAACGGGAAATGCTTTGGCGTATGTTGGCAATATTTATAATACGGCAAACCCGGAATTAGAAAGCGACGTTGATGTTATAAAAGCTCCGCGAAGTCCAGGAAGCGCATTGAAGCCGATCCTGTATACCACAATGTTTAGCGAAGGGTTAATTTTACCGAATTCTCTCATACCTGATATTCCAACGCAAATTGGAGGATACACTCCCCAAAATTTTGACCTAAGTTATGACGGGGCAGTACCTGCATCTACGGCGCTCGCCCGTTCTTTAAATATTCCCGCCGTAAAATTATTGCAGCAATATAAATATCAAAGATTTTATGATTTGTTGAAACAAATCGGCATGACCACGCTCAATAAGCCAGCTGATAACTACGGACTATCCCTGATACTCGGAGGAAGTGAAGTTACCATGTGGGACCTTGCGGGAATTTACGCAGGCATGGCACGCACATTAAATCACCAGAAAAAAAATAATGGTCTTGCATTGAAAGATGACTT
>JBBSPK010000174.1:0-4704 GCA_038258875.1 Chitinophagales bacterium | reverse complement strand
CCTTGATACGAACAGGAAGTTTAACCCTGCAGGAACTGAAAAACCAGGCGCGCCCTACACAAATGAAACGGATAACTATACACAAACGCATTACCAGCTATTCTATAATCAAAGAATTAATGGAAACATTAGTTTTAATACAGCCTTATTTCTTACACGTGGAAAAGGATACTATGAAGAATACAGGGCTGATCAATCTTTCAGTGATTATGGGTTAGCGGATTATATTAGCGGATCGGATACACTTTCTTCGATCGATTTAGTAAGGAGACTCTGGCTCGACAATTATTTTTATGGTGGAATTTTTTCTATGCAATTCCAAAAAGATAAAACACATTTTACATTTGGCGGTGGGTGGAATGAATATGATGGCAGCCATTATAATATTATAACATGGGCACAACAGGGCGTTCCAAAAGACTACAGATATTACAGTGCTCCTGCCTTTAAAAGCGATTTTAATCTATACGGAAAATTGTTACAAACTTTTGGCACCGGCTTTTCGGCATTCGCAGACGTGCAGGGCCGATTTGTGCACTACGATATAAAAGGCTTTGAATCAAATCCTGGATTAACGATTGGAAAAAATTATTCTTTTATAAATCCAAAAGTTGGTCTTTCATTTAACAGGAAAAACTTCCAGGCATATCTTTCTTATTCGGTGGGAGCTAAAGAACCCAACCGTGCAGATTTTGAAGCGGGAATAGATGAACTTCCCAAACCGGAAATACTTTACGATTTGGAGTTAGGTGTAGAAAAAAAGAATACTGCGTTTACCTATGGCGTTACCTTTTATTTTATGAATTATCATAACCAGTTAGTATCCACAGGCAAGATAAATGATGTGGGCGCTTATACAAGAACGAATGCACCAGAGAGTTTCAGGCTGGGAATTGAACTGCAGGTGGGTGCAAAATTTTCAAAATGGATAAATGCCGAAGGCAATATTTCATTCAGTAAAAACAAAATAAAAAACTTTACAGAATATGTAGATGATTATGATAATGGTGATCAAAAAATATATCAATACCATAATACTAATATTTCATTTTCTCCAAACACGGTTGCAGCAGCAACAATTAATTTGATTCCAATACATAACGCGGAAATAAGTTTTCTATCGAAATATGTAAGCAGGCAATTTCTTGATAACACTTCACACATAAGCCGGAGCCTTGATGATTATTATGTTCAGGATGTAAAACTTTCTTATGATTTAAACAAGTTGAAAATTGTAAAAAATATAGATTTTATTTTCCAAATAAATAATGTGTTTAATAGAAAATATGAACCCAATGGATACACCTACAATTATTTTTATGGAGGAGAATTAGCTGTAGAGAATTATTACTTTCCTATGGCAGGCATTAACTTTTTTGCTGCAGTAAATATTAAATTGTAATCGTAATATTTAAAAAGTATATTATTAAAATTGAACTGTTATTTTTCAGTCATCGATTTCATTATTTCACGGTTCAGCAATCCATATTTCTTTCCCAGCAGAAAGGCGTCTAAATTGCATTTGAAATTTTCTCATGTGCTTTTTAGTTTTAGCACATTCCGAGCGGGCAGTCTTGTCCGCTTTTATTTTTTTATTATTACACTAATTAATTCTAATTAAACGAATTACACGAATACACGAATTACACGAATTATAATCTATAGCACTGACATTCAATATTCCCTTTACAAGAGATGAGTTAGTAAAAATTAGTGTAATTCGATCGGATTCGTGTCATCAGTTATCCTTTAAATTTTTCCTGCCAGGCAAGTACACCACCTACTAAATTTTTTGTATTTGTAAAACCAACCTGGTCGAGTACCATAGCAGCAATCCCACTTCGGTTACCGCTTCTGCAATACAATATTACTTCTTCATTCTTCAGGTCTTCGATATCTTCAATTTGCATTGATTGAATTTTCCCGAGAGGAAACAAGGTCCCGCCAATGTTAAACTCTGCATTTTCATCAGGCTCCCGTACATCAATGAGATGAAGTGTCTCTCCGGCATCAAGCCTTTCTTTTACTTCTTCAGGCGAAATATTTGTCATGATATTAGTTTTTAATTTTTGAAGAATCCGGCTTAGAGATTTTCTCTACGGAAGTGTCGGGCTCCGGAGGAGTTGACGAAATCCATAAATCCATCGTTTGCCCCGGTTGTATGAAATTAGTTCTGCTTTCGTCATCTCTTATATCAGGATTTTGTTTTATGACAAACGCCTTAAGAGTATCGGTAATTGAACCGGTTGTGAGTACGGCTGCGAGGGTAATTCCCTTAGCTTCGAGTTCGCTTTTTGCCTGTGCAAGCGTTAGCCCCACTACATCGGGAACAAGAATTTGAACCTCTGCGAGGCCACCGCCAATTACAAGACTAACGGCACTGCCCCAACGCAGTTTGGCTCCCGGCAGTATCTTATTTCCTTTATAATTTTGTTCAAGCACAGAACCCTTCATAAAATCCGGGCGATAAGTGGTATCTCCCAGGCGTAAATGACTTTTATATAACCTGTCGAGCGCAAACCGGAAACTTAGGCCTTCCAATTTCGGCATTTCAACCATCGGCAAAACTACAGGGTTTATGTTCAGGAAAACTGTTCTGTTTACTTTTACTGTGGCGCCTGCATCAGGTATTTGTTTTTTTACTGTATTAAGCGGAAGGCTGTCATTGTACAGGGAATCAGTTACAATCACATCAAAACCCTGATCTTCGAGGTATTTGATAGCATCGTCAACCTTTTTACCCGTTACTCCAGGTACTTTAAGATAGCTGCCATGGTTAGTAAACCAGCTAAGTGATTGCAGAAATAAAAAGCCTATAAGAAAAATTAATAAAACTGCCGCAAGAAGGTTTACCCAGAAAGGTTGTTTTGAAATAAATTTAAACACAATAAAAGTATAGGTTAAAAGATTTAAAGCCGGTGCAATTTAGCAAGATTTAATTATGTAAGCATTCTTCAAGCAATGCGGTATAAAATTCCTTCATAGTCCATCCCATGCATTTTACCTGTTGCGGCACAATGCTGGCTTCACTTTGGCCAGGCACTGTGTTAATCTCCAGCATATACGGCTCGCTTTCTTCTTCGTTATAAATAAAGTCTATCCGCACTACGCCCTGGCAATTAAAAATGCGGTAGGCTTTCATTGCTGCGCTCCTTATTTTTTCCGCAATCGTTTCATCAATTTGAGCTGGAGTTATTTCTTCGCTTGCTCCCTGGTATTTTGCTTCATAATCAAAAAAATCCTTTTTTGAGATAACATTGGTAATTGGCAAAGCAATAATTTCACCTTTTGCTTTAAATACGCCGATTGTAAATTCTTTCCCTTTTATAAATTCTTCAACTAATATTTGATCATCTTCTTTGAAAGCTTTTTCAATAGCACTTCCCAATTCTTCGGAACGGGAATTCACCTTAGACATTCCAATGCTTGAGCCGCCGTTATTGGGTTTCACAAATACCGGGAAGCGCAAATTTTTTACTAACTCATCGGGACTTTCAAAATTCTTTTTAAACAATAAAACTGACTTTGAAACTTTAATACCGCTTGCCCCTGCAATCGCCACTGTATATCTTTTATTAAATGTAATCGCAGAAGTTGCACAATCACAGGATGTATAAGGAATACGAAGTATATCAAGGTAACCCTGCAGTTTTCCATCTTCACCGGGTGTGCCGTGTATCCCGATAAACACTGCATCAAATGTGATGGTTTCATCATTAACTACAAGAGAAAAATCATTTTTATTTACTTCGATTTTATCACCATGGGCTAATTCATAAAACCACCCGTCTATAGTTATATCAATTTTATAAACTTCGAATCGTTCTTTATCGATATTTTTTTCAATTACAAGAGCAGACTGATAAGAAATTTCTGCTTCACCGGAATAGCCACCTGTTACAAAAGCGATCTTTGGTTTCATTTCTGTGTGTTGTGATCCCGATAGCTATCGGGAGTAAGTTGTGAATGATGAGTCATTGACCATTGCTTATTGCCTATTGACTTATTGACTCCCGATAGTATCAGGATGACCATTGGCTGGTTTCCCGATCCCTTCATTACCACTATCCAGTACAAATTTCCATTTACCATCTTTCTGTTTTTTCCAGATACTCACATAAGTTCCCTTCAAAACAGTGTCTTTTATTTCAAGATTATAAATTCCATAGGTAAATCCCATATCCCCGGATTCAGCAATTTCCCCGCCTCCCGGTTGCCAGGTTAAGCTAAATGAAGAATCATTTACCTGGCTCAAAAAATCTATGGCATCCGCACCTATAATTGGCGGGTGATTGGGCCTAAGCAAAATACCTTCATCATCAATATATTCTATAAATGCTTTTTTCATGCCTTGCTGTTGACTTAACTCAGAAAACTTTTCATCAGCTGCGATAAGTGCATCCGCCGAAATATTTTTTTCAACTTTTGTTTTTGGTTTACATGATGTAAAAAAAACAACAAAGAAAATTAAAACAGGCAAATTGAAGTATAATTTTTTCAATAGCATTTTTTTATTTTAGAAAAAAGGCGAAAGTATTTTTCAATACCCTCGCCATAACAGGAAATATCACCTGTCTTATTAGGCATTTAAGCCTTAAATATTTATAGGTGCATCTTTTCTTTTTTCGCCAGCAATTGTTCAACCGTTTCCTGGTACATTTCATCCGGAACACAACAATCAACTGGGCAAACTGCCGCACATTG
>JBBSPK010000173.1:0-4853 GCA_038258875.1 Chitinophagales bacterium | reverse complement strand
TCCCAAACATATTTTTTGCCATCAACAATCACATGATTCAGCTCTTCAAGGTCTGCATCTTCGCTACCCATAAAAAAGACCGGAACAAAATTGTATCCAGGTAACTGTTTTTTTAAATCATCAGCAAGTTTTATTGTGTGCAGAATCTTATAAATAAAATATAAATGGCCTGTAAAAACATTTGGTTGATGGGCTGTGCAAATGGTAAAGGTATTTTCATCTGATAGCAAATTAATATTTGACTTCACCTTATCACAATCATCGATAATTTCATATTGCATTTGTAACTGGCCGGTTAATAATTGTCTATTGTTATCGCTTTTTTTCCTTTGAGCAATAGCCGATTTTATCCCTTCGATGTTTACAGGGTGCTCGTAAAAAGCCTTTAAATTACCGGGCTCCGTAGTATAGTCTTCAATAATTTTTGAAAACTTCCTCGTCTTGTTATAAGGTAGGTTTTGAGAGCTAAATTCTTTGTGCATCTATGCTTTTTAAGTGCCGTAATACAGCAGTTAATTTTTGAGGTGCAAAGATATAGGGAAAAATTTGAGAGCCTTATAACGAAATAATGTGAATAAAAAAAATAGTTTGGACATCATTCTTTAAAAAACCTGCACAATAGAATATTTCAATAATCCGTTATAAATGGGCTACCAATCAGCACCCAAATCACAACAGGCGTTATCACACTAAACATGAAAGTTATAAATCATAAGCTACAGTATATAGGGAGTTTTGACTGCATAAGAGGAATCGCAACTTTATTTGTCTTATTAATACACGGAACTTACGGGTTTTTCAAAGGAGCCTGGATTGCGCTTGACCTGTTTTTTGTTTTAAGTGGGTTCCTTATTACTACCCTGTTGCAAAATGAATACCTAAATTCGGGAGATATATCTTTCACTAAATTTTTTACCCGCAGAGCCTTAAAAATCTTTCCCCCCCTGATAATATGTGTATTGCTGGCCAACATTTTATGGCCCGTTACCACACTTGACCCGGGCGCTGACAATGTGATTGCAACCACTGGTGCCTTATTTTATTTTACCAATTTTCTACAGGTTAAAGTGATGGGTAATATGCATCACCTTTGGTCCCTTTCTGTTGAAGAACATTTTTATTTTTTATGGCCGATACTGATGCTTTTTTTTATTTTAAAGATTCCGTTTCGCAATCGTATTTTTTTTCTCGCATTTTCAATTTTGGTAACAACCCTCATCAGGATAATCATCTTTAACTATCATTTTTCAAGTGACCGGTTTATAATGGACGCATACAGGTGTACATTTTCAAGGGTAGATAGTATTATAATGGGGTCAATGCTCGCTCTAATAGTGAAAAACAGTTCGCTCGATTTAAAAACAGAAAATGAAACAAAAATTACCGCGATCCTTGCGCTGTTTTTTTGTGCCTTTGTTTTTATTCTTTTTAGTGTGTCTGAAAATGATACCTACTGGAACAACGGTGGTTTCATAATTACAAATTTGTTATGTACAATCACAATTTGGATTGCAATAAAAAAGCCGGATCATTTCTTTTTCTCAAATAAAATTTTACGATGGGTTGGCAAAAGGTCGTATAGTATTTACTTATATCATATTCCCATATTTTATGCACTGGAAGGGCTCAGGCAACCACACAGCGTCAGCAGTTTTCTTTTGGTAAGCCTGCTTCGCTTTTCTCTCGCTATTGCATTGGCCGCTGTTTCTTATAAATATATGGAAGCGCCTATCCTCAGGTATAAAAGACGTTACCAGGTCTTTAGAATTGGCAGGTCCCTTAAAACCGGGAAAGGTTATTCATCTCTCCAAACGTATAGGAACTAAATGATTTTTTGATTTTACTTAAACGGAAAATCTTTGGATAATTCGAGGGTTGTAATTAAAAAGAATTTACAAAAGAGCTCGAATTTATGAGTTTTCCACATTTCTATAATAAGAATGATCTATTAGATAAATTAGCAGACCCGTCTAATTATCAATGCACCACAAAGAAAACAAATTTCGATATATTGACAGCTTTGATTGGCTAAGAGGAGTTGGCTGCCTGTTTATATTAATTGGCCATGGCAGCTACGATTTCTTTAAGGGAGGGTGGATTGCACTGGACCTTTTTTTTGTTATGAGTGGTTATCTCATTACCACGCTGCTCCTAAAGGAATTTTTAATAACCGGTAACATATCTTTTACTAAATTTTACACCAGGAGGGCGTTAAAGCTTTTCCCTGCATTAATAATTTGTATAATACTGGCGAATATTTTATGGCCGTTTACAAAACTCAATCCTGGTTCGAATGAAATTTTAGCGACATCCGGAGCTTTGTTTTATTTTAGCAATTTTCTGCAGGCGAAAATAGCCGGGAACATGATTCACCTTTGGTCACTTTCCGTAGAAGAACATTTCTATTTTTTCTGGCCATTAGTAATGCTTTATTACATTCTCAAAAAACCCTTCAAAAAAACTGTTTTAGTTTTGTTGATAGTAGTTTTACTTGCAAGCGTTTTTAGAGTATTTATTTTCAATTACCATATCTCCGGCGAATTATTTACATTGGACCCCTACCGGTGCACATTTGCAAGGGTAGATAGTATAATAATGGGCGCACTGCTCGCTATTGTAATTCAGCAGAAATTACTGGATTTAAGCCCGAAGTTTACGTCAAAAATTTCCACAATCCTTAGAGTCGTTTTTTGGGTGTTCATTGTAATATTATTTACCGTTTCCGAAGAAAATTCTATTTGGAATAATGGCGGTTTTATAATTACGAACCTGCTATGCACTTTCACAATATTCATCACTTTAAAATACCCGGATCACCGGTTTTTTAGGAATAAAATTCTGAAGTGGGTGGGCAAAAGATCTTATAGCATTTACCTGTACCACATTCCCATATTTTATGCCTTAGAGCGATTTAAACAACCTCATGACATTCCCAACTTCCTGCTCTTGAGTTGTCTCCGTTTGGCAGCCTCAGTTGCTGTTGCCATTCTTTCGTATAAATATATCGAACAACCGATCCTTCGTTTCAAAAAACGTTACGAGGTTTATAAAATTCAGCATAAAGGTTTTAAAGTTGGCAACCAGGAGTTATTGATAAATTAAAGAAAGGTTAATCGATTTTTTGATTTTACCTAACCTTCTAAATTGGACAATATTTTTTTGGCTGGCGAGATTACCTGGGGTTTTATATTAAGTTCTGCCCAATAAACTTTACCGGCATCGTATTGTAATGAGTCCTTAATGCTTTTCAAAAATAAAGGTGTATAGAAACCCGAAAAAATAAATAGCTTTAATCACTTTATAAATATCAAATTTCTCCTTTTAAACGATTGTAATATGTCAAACTCCAGACGTGATTTTATTAAGAAAACTGCTATTACTACGGCGGGTATTTATATGGGTGCTTCTGCTTTTAGCGCCAGGAGTTATAGAAATATTATAGGCTCCAATGACCGGGTCAAAGTTGGCGTAGTCGGTTTTTCCGACAGGCACAAGAGTTCGCACATGCCTTGCTTTATGAATCACTACAAGGAATTAAATTTTGATATCGTTGCAGTATCAGATATATGGAGTAAGCGAAGGGAAGAAGGTGTTGCCATGTGGAAGGGTAAAATGAACCATGATATTATTGCCTGCCGCAATAATGAAGAAATGTATAATAAAAGACTGGTAGATGCAGTGTTCATCAGTACATCAGACTTTCAACATGCATTACACGCAATAGAAGCAGTAAACGCAGGTTGCGATGCATATGTTGAGAAACCATTTGCCGAGACCATGGAAGATAACCGGGCAGCTTTTAAAACAATCAAGGGTTCGGATAGAATAGTACAGATAGGATCCCAGAGACGAAGCGGCGATAATTATATGGCAGCAAATGAATTTATACGGTCTGGTAAATTTGGAGCTATCAAGATGGTTGAACTTACCTGGAATGTAAATCAACCGGGACGCTGGCGGAGGCCTGCTTTGGTAGCTCAATTGAAAGAGGAGGATACCGATTGGAAAAGATTTTTGCTCAACAGGCCGGCTGATACTTTCGACCCCAGGAAATATCTCGAGTACCGGTTATTCTGGCCCTATTCCTCAGGGCTTCCCGGTCAATGGATGAGCCACCAGATAGACACAGTGCATTGGTTCAGTGGGTTGAAACATCCGCGAAATGTTGTCGCCAACGGTGGCATTTACATGTGGAAAGACGGAAGAAAAAATTGGGATACTATTACTGCCGTTTTTGATTATGGCCCGGCTGAAGATCCAACCACAGGCTTCCAGGTTACGTTTGCGTCGCGTATGGATAACGGCGATGAAAATCCTGCCGAGATTTATTATTCAAATGGCGGGGAATTAAATCTTAATACCAATACAGTTTCTTCGAAAGGAGGACTAACAAAACATTTTGCCGATGAAATGAATATGCAACCGAATTTGCTGCCTGAACTAAGTTTGTCAAAAGCTGAGAAGGTCGTTGCCTCTGCAAATACCGGTGGCGACACGCTAACGTCAAACCATATCCGCAACTGGATGGAATGCGTGCGCAGCCGAAAACAACCTCATGCACCTGTCGAGGCTGGTTATAGTCATTCCATTGCAAATATTATGACCACTGCTGCATCGCACACGGGTTTAAAAGCAACGTTTGATGAAAATACACAGGAAGTAATGGTAGGTGGAAATGTGTTTAAATATTAAAAAAATTCTATAAAAAAGTGCAAAAAAGAAACTAAGGTAAAATAACTTCTTAAAGGTTTCTACTTTGCGACTTAGAGTGAGAATAAAGAATGTATGAAAAATCTGTTGCAAAATTTTGGGCTAACCTTAACCGTTATAACTTTTTTTCTTCAATCATTTGC
>JBBSPK010000172.1:0-4898 GCA_038258875.1 Chitinophagales bacterium | reverse complement strand
ATTGCATGGTGGCGGTGGCACAGCTAAAAACGCTGTTTCTTTTTATAATTTAGAACCTCTTGCTGATAAAAATAATTTTATTGTGGTATATCCCAATGCTGTCAATAAAGCATGGAGCATACCAGGTATGGCTACCCGTGTAAAACACTACGACACCACTCTGAACGATCTGCACTTTATAAATGTGTTGCTTGATACAATGATTGCAGCGTATAAAGCAGATCCCAAAAAAATCTTTCTCACAGGTATTTCACGGGGCGCCATGTTTTCTTATTATCTCGCAGATGCAATGAATGAAAGAATTACCGCTATTGCAGCAGTTAGCGGAGGTATTTCTCAAACACAGTTTCAGAACTATTCTTTTAAAAGACCAATTCCTGTTTTAATGATAAATGGCACAAAAGATCCACTTGTAAAATATGAGGGAGGATATGGAACTCTCAACAGGCGAAACAAAGGAAAAGAAGATGCTGACCTGGTGCCTGCTGAACAATTGCTTCAAAAAATAGTAATCCTGGATCACTGTAATACAAAACCGCAAATGCTGGTTCTACCTGATGTTGATGCATCTGATGGATGCACAGAAACAGAATACATTTATGATGGAAGCGATGCGAAGGTTGGTTTTATAAAAATCGAAAACGGTGGCCACACATGGCCCGGCGGCACACAATACCTTCCCAAATTTCTTATAGGAAGATTATGCAGAGACTTTAGCGCTTCACAAAAAATATTTGATTTTTTTATGAGTGTGCAATAGAAAAGAAGAATGTTTCAACTTCAAAACAGGTGAGAGAACTTTTTAATAATTGTTTTATAACATCAAACCGAAACTTCCATTCCTTCTTTAGCAAATAAAGAGTTAGGAAGAATTTTCTGGCATTCTTTTTCAAGAGTATCAAGAAATTCATCATTGTGATCCGGATCATGATGAGTAATAATAAGCCTTTTCACATTGGCTTGTAAAGCTACCTCAGCGGCTTGTTCCCATGTACAATGCCCCCATCCTTTAAATTTGCTTTGGTATTCCTCATTGGTATATTGCCCATCATGAATTAACAGATCAGCATCCCTTGCAAATTCCACTATATCCGGATCTATTCCGTTTACATATTCAAGATCGGTGCACACAACTAATGAGACGCCCTCATCATCTAACCTGAAACCATATGAGCCACCTGAATGTTTATGATATTGGGGAATTGATCTTACCCTGGCGCCCTGGATCACTTCTTTATCGCCGTATGAAAAAAACTCAAACCGGGCACCCATCTTTTCCATTTGTATCGGAAAATATTCCTCCTGCATTTGTTTTGAAAATATACCTTTCAGGTCATTCACCTTTCCTTTCCTTCCCATGGCAAGTATGCCAATTTTTTGCATTGGATTATATGCCGGTAAAAAAAAAGGGAATCCCTGTATGTGATCCCAATGAAAGTGAGAGAAAACAATGTTTATTATATTTTGGTTTACTCCTTCCGCAATTATTTCTTTTCCCAATTCTCTGATTCCCGTTCCCGCATCCAGGATTGCAATCCTGTTAGCTTTTTCACGGAGGATCCTGAAACATGTAGTATTGCCTCCATATTTCTCAAATTCTCTGCCGCAAACGGGTAAAGAGCCTCTGACTCCGTAAAATTTTACTTTCACTTTATAAAAGTTTTACTAAAGGTCTGTAAAAGATTTTAAAAAATCTAACGAAAAATATTAATGTGAAAATTCTGCAGTAAACTAAGTTATAATTGAGATTTCTGATTTTTTATAAAAATAATTGGATAAGAAAAGGAGTTAAAGGATGTCGGCGAAAAGAGTCTAAACACATTTGTCTTAAGAATTCTACATGATAAAAAACCTCTCTTGTTCGTAAGAGAGGTTTAATAAAAAAGTGTAACTTTTTTGATTGCTATCGGGAGTTTCAACCCATTAAAAAAGTGGAGCTGCAGGGATTCGAACCCTGGTCCAAACACATTCGCCGTAAGCCTTCTACATGTTTATTTTTGCATTTTGTGTCGGGAAAAAGCAGGGGCAAAACAAACCAACTTTTTCCTTAGAAGAATCTTCTTAAGCAATGGTCACTTCATTCCATCACAGCAGCCTGTTTTTTGTTAAGTCGGCGGAAGAGCGTGGCAACAGGCCTGGCCAGCTCAACGGCCCTAATGGAAGCGAATCTATCGATTACGCAGCCATGGCAAATTGTGTATTGCCATTTAAGGTTTTCGTATTAAGATTAAAGCGCTAATTACGCAACGCGCTACATGCTTATACTTACAAAGAACTATGCTGTCAAAACCGGTCAGCCCCAGATAATGAGCCTACAAATTTAATCCAAAATCATGGAAAAAATAAAGAAAAAAATAAGAGGATGCATTTCAAATAAGAAATAAGGGCGATGTGAAAATAAGATTACGGATTATTTGTTGTTTTACTGAAAATAAATTCCAAAACGGGTAATGGAGTTATTATGTTTATCTGAAAAAAGATTAGTTGCTGAAACAATTTAAACCAAATTATCCTACTTTCTCAACCAATAATCTCTCACAGGCCACATTACTCAATATCTCCGCGGGTCTTTTACCATAACTTACTTCAATAGATTTATCGAAAGGTTCTATTGATTTGATTTTAATTTTTAATCCTAAATGCATTTCACGGTTATTTAAAAATTTCAAAAATTCAGAAGAGGTATTTATTACGGCAGCGAGCTTAACCGTTTCGCCCGCCTTGCAATCGCTAAGTTTGTTATAATCTTTCCAAACTACTTTTCCCTTGGTATCAGGTATCGGTGAGCCGTGAGGATCCACTTTCGGATAATCAAGCATTTCATCCATCTTCTCAAAAAAAACCGGTGATTGTATGTGTTCAATTTGTTCGGCAATATCATGCACGTCTTCCCATCCCATTTTCATTTTGTCAACCAAAAACATTTCAGTAAGCCGGTGTTTTCTTATTATAAGGCCAGCTTCCTTTTTCCCCTTTTCAGTTAAGCGCAAAGGCTTGTAGCTTTCATAATGAACTAATTTCTTTTTCGCCAGCTTTTTCATCATACTGGTTACTGTAGGCATTTTTATGTCAAGGCTTTTAGACAATTCAGCCACATTCACTTCGCCGGTTTTGCTGGCGATGTTAAATAATGCTTTCAGGTAATTCTCCTCTGTTAATGAATTACTCATTTGTCCTTTTTAATTTTTAAAATAATATTCATCATTACTTCACTTTTCTAAATCCAAAGCTAATAATAAAAATTCCTTTTCAAGAAATAAAGTTAGTAAAAAAAATAAATTTTGTTAGATTAATCTAACTTTATACTTTTACCATAAAAATATATTTGTTGACGAATAGCATGATCAATAAAAAATTAAAAAGGTTCATTAATTCATAAAATGAAAAAAACAGATTCACATTCATTAAGCGAAGTACATTCTTCAGTAGTAACTCAAAAAAAAGGCTGGCGGCAGATAATGGCATTCCTGGGACCGGCTTACTTAGTGAGCGTAGGATACATGGATCCGGGAAACTGGGCCACTGACATCGCCGGGGGTTCAGCATTTGGTTATAAATTGATATGGGTGTTGCTGATGTCTAATCTTATTGCGGTACTTCTGCAAACACTTAGTGCAAGACTTGGCATTGTCAGAGGTTTAGACCTTGCACAGGCCTCAAAAAATGCCTATCCACGATGGGCAAATATTCCTTTATATATCCTGGCCGAAATTGCGATTGCAGCCTGCGACCTGGCAGAGATAGTAGGTATGGCCATCGGGCTAAATTTATTATTTGGCCTTCCATTGATATGGGGAATTTGCGTTACCGCTTTAGACACTTTATTATTACTTCTGTTATTAAATCACGGTATGCGCACTTTAGAAGCGTTTATAATTTGTCTCGTATTAATTATCGGATTTTCTTTTTTCCTGGAGATGCTCATTGTAGCGCCTGTCTATGGAGATGTGGTTAAGGGATTCGTACCTGGAAAGTTACACGGAGAGGCATTATATATTGCTATCGGCATTATCGGCGCTACGGTAATGCCACATAATCTGTATTTGCATTCTTCATTAGTGCAAACCAGGAAATTTGAGCGCAATTTTGAGGGAATGAAAAAGGCTATTAGATTTAATTTTCTTGATACTACGATTGCGCTGAATCTCGCTTTTTTTGTAAATGCGGCTATCTTGATATTGGCTGCTGCAGCATTTTATGTAAATGGGTATTTTAATATCGCCGAAATTCAGGATGCTTCTGTGCTGCTTGAAAAATTATTTGGAAAAACCGCACCCATATTTTTTGCTATTGCCTTAATAGCCGCTGGGCAAAGTTCTACCATTACAGGTACTTTAGCAGGCCAGATCGTAATGGAAGGGCATTTGAATATCAGGATTCAGCCCTGGCTGAGGCGTCTTATAACCCGGCTTTTCGCTATAATACCGGCGTTGTTTACCATTATTTATTTTGGATCAGAGGCGCTGGGAAAATTACTGGTACTTAGCCAGGTAGTCTTAAGTTTACAATTAGGCTTCGCCGTTATCCCACTAATACATTTTACTTCAGATAAAAAAACTATGAAAGAATTTACCATTAAAACCTGGGTGAAAATTTTAGCGTGGTTAAGCGCTGCTATCATTGTTTATTTGAATATACAATTGGTAGTGCAGCAAATTCATGATTGGGTAACTGAAGCAGGAGGAAATAAAATTCTTGTTTATTCTATAGTACTGCCTATTGCTATTGGATGCCTGGGTCTTTTGATTTATGTTTTTGCACATCCCTTTTTGTCAAAAATCTCAAAAACAAGGAAACAACTTCCTCATGGCGATGCAGGGGATATTACAGAGGGAACCATAAAGTATTCCAATATTGGTATTGCAATAGATTTTTCGGGAAAAGATGAAAAAATTATT
>JBBSPK010000171.1:0-5023 GCA_038258875.1 Chitinophagales bacterium | reverse complement strand
CAAAACATCATGATCATAAAATTTTACTTTCTCAACCCTGTTCAGGCGATCATATTCGATGGAAAAATAGTAGTGAGAATCATATAGTGGCGCTAATTCATCCCAGCTATCCATAAGGCCCTTATTATTGTAATGCAAAGTTCTTGCATATCCATCATCAAGGCCATTCCAGCTTAACAAGCGGCAGGCTGAGAATATTTTTATTTTATTCGCCAGCTCAATTTGAGCAGTAGTTACCTGGTCCCCCGTTACCGGCGTTTGAATTTCTTTTTGACAACCGGTAAAAATGATTGCGATAAACAGGAGAGCAATCAAACAATGAATTTTTAGTTTTTTTATGACTGATAATTTAGGTTATAAATTTTTAAAAAACTTTGAATACGTAATGCAAACTTTTCGTTTGCCGAGGCAGGCAGAAATTTTATGCTGAGGTAGACTTAATAAAGTTAGTTCTATTTATTTCAAGTTTATAACATCCCGCAACTCTTTATTTTCCCGGCAATCTTGCTCCCCCGGGCAACGGACAATATCTTCCGTCATTTTGCTCATTTTCTATAAATATTCAAAAATGCGGATATGTGCATATTAAGACCGGCATACCCGGAGGCGCCTCGAAATAAAGTGACCCCTACTTTTATTTGTTTTATTGCAATCAAAAATATTACTTCGTAATTAAATAGAATATTATGCTACCTCTGAAAATCAAAACCATTGTAGCTAAGCAACTTAATTACGCTTCACCATAAACGTTAGTAAGGCGTATAAGCGTTTTGCGTTTTGCATGATTTTTTTATTTTTACCCCTGGTTGAGGCTTTTATATATCGTCAGATTGGGGGACGATGCGCTATGAGTTGACGATTCCTGGCGCTAATATTAATTCAGATTACTCAACCCTCAATAATTTTACCGGGTTAGTTTTTATAGCCTGCCACACTTTAATACCGGTGGTGATTGCAGTAATTAAAAACAATACAACCACCGAAATAATTATTGTTGAATTTTGAATACCCACATTAACTTTAAAAATTGAATTCAACAGAAGGCCGGTCAATGCAAAACCTCCGAATCCGCCTAACAGGGAAGAAACGATAAATATCCAGAAATACCCTTTATTGATAAGAAAAAGAATATGCATTGGCGCTGCGCCTACAACCCTTCTTACTGCGACTTCTTTCATTTTCTTCAACATTGTAAGAGATACAAGCGCAAACAATCCTGTGGCTGTAAGTAAAACACACACAATTGAAAACCAAAAAAATACTTTAGCAATATTGGCACTTACACGATAAGACTCCGCCGTTATTTCATTTTGATAAAATCCTGTAAATGGTTTTAAAGGAAAAAGTTTTTTCCAGGTGGCTTCCGTTTTTGCATATACATTGATTAAGTCGCCCGGTTTCGACTGGATGATTAAGTATTGAAACTTATCTTCCTTTACAAGCTTCATGATAACAGGCTCAAGCGGTTCAAAAAGATTACTTGAATAAAAATCTTTTAAAACTCCAATAACAGAATAGGTTGTTGTATCAATATGTATGCGCTTACCCAATGCCTGTTTATCTTTCCAACCATACATGCCCGCCAGCTTTTGGGTAATTATAATTGCGTCTGAATAATCTGATTTCATTGACGCATCAAACATTCTTCCATCGCTCATCTTCAGGTCCATTACCTGTAAATAATCCGGGCCTACTTCCAGGTAGTTTGCTTCTTTTTTAATTCCTTCAGCTTCCGCTACTTTGTTCCAGTAACCAAAACCAATATGGTGTCTTGTTCCTGCTAAAGCGGTTACCTGGGGCACACTTTTCATTTCATTTTTCATTACATCAAAAGTATTTTGGTTGTCTACAACCACACCGACAGTGTTTTCAAGATTGTATCCAAAATCAAATGTGTGTTGAAATGCTGCATTGCGGGCAAAAGCAATGCCCGCAATCACTGTAATAATTGATATCGATATTTGCAAGCCGAGCATAAGCCTGGAAAATAAATTAGACCCGCCAAATTTTACATTGCCGCGAAATATAGCTGATGCATTAAACCGGCTGATATAAAATGCCGGGTATGCGCCCGCCATTATCGTGGACCCGACCAAAATGATTGCCAAATAAACCAACAGGTTGACATCATGCAGGTAATCTGCCTGTATATCCACAAACACAAACATTTCATTAAAAACCGGCAACCACCATTTATTAATTAAAACCGACAATGCGATAGCAGCCATAACAATAATCGCACATTCCAAAAGCATCTGCAGAATTAGCTGGCCATAAGTACTTCCCATTACCTTACGCATACCTATTTCTTTTAATCTTGTGTTGGCACGGGCAACAGTAGTGTTTGAAAAATTAAGACACGAAGAAAGAAGGATGAGAAAAGCAAATACCATTGGTCCATAAGCAGCCCCATCATCAGGGCGCTGAAAGAGAGCGTTAGAACCTATCTCATTAATTTGTATTGCGTTCGCATGAAGTGAAATAAATTTAAATCCCGAGGCCTTCCAGTCTTGTTTCGCCTTATTCTGCAGCGGCAAATATTTTTTCATGGCTGTTGCAATTGTACCTGCATCACCCGGGTCGGGTATCTTAAAAAATGCGGCATCAACAAACCATGACCAATCGCCGGAAATTATTTTAGTGCCATCGGGCTTTACCTGGTTATCGAAATTGGTTAGAAAGGCAAATTGTATGGTTGAATTAAGCGGCACATCTTTTAGTACACCCCTTACCGTTAGTGGCATGGCATAACTTTCTCCCGCGTAAAAAAGCAATGTCTTACCTATTGCCTCCTGCTCATTTCCGAAATACTTTTTTGCTGTTTTTTCGGTAATCAACACACTACTTAAGTCATTCAGATCATTATTGCCGGTAACCAAAGGGAAATTAAAAAAATCAAAAAAGGCCGGATCGGTGAAATGTACATTCTCCGCAAATGTCTCCCCTTTAATGGATTTAATATTCATGCCCCGGCTGTCGAGCCTCACCGTTTGATTTATACCGGAAAATTCATCTTTAGCAGCCTGGACCACCGCGACAGGAAACATACCTTTGATATCCTCAGCACCTTCTTTGTTTGTTAATCCACGGTAAACATTATCTACATCCGGGTGAAAATTATCAAAGCTAAAAGAAAACCGGTACGTTTGATAACCCCATACCATAGCCGCGATACCAATACCCATGCCGATAATATTGATAAATGTATAGGCTTTGTACCGCAATAAATTACGCACAACTATTTTCAGAAAATTTTTTATCATAACCAGTTAATTAATATTGTTAATTCGTAAAAGAGTTAAGTTGTATTGTTATTCATTATCATATTCTTAATTCAAACTCCTACTCACTCCGCAAACTTTCAACAGGATTAGCAACAGCGGCCTTAATTGCCTGGAAGCTTATCGTAATCAATGCCACAAGCAATGCAATAACAGCCGCTATTACAAACACCCACCATTGAATATTGATGCGATAGGCAAAATCTTCCAGCCATTTATTCATATAATACCACGAGACAGGAACCGCAACCAGCAACGAAATAGCAACGAGTTTTAAAAAGTCTTTTGAAAGCAAACGAACAATGCTTCCAACCGAAGCGCCCAATACTTTCCTTATACCGATTTCCTTTACCCGCTGTTGTGCGGCAAAGGTGGAAAGTCCAAATAATCCGAGACACGCGATTATAATTCCGAGAATGACGAGGCTAATAAATACTTTTTGAAAACGATTTTCAGACTGGTACAACTTTGCATAAGTGTCATCTAAAAAAGTATACTCAAAAGCCCTGTCGGAAGAAAATCTTTTCCATGTATTTTGTAATTGTGCCAGGGTGGTTTTAATATTGTCCGTTGAAAGTTTTATCGTAAAGTTGGCAACCCGCCCCGGCCTTATAACGAAAGCAAAAGGCTTGATTTGGTTGCGCAGTGATGTAAAATGAAAATCTTTTATTACACCAACAACCGTTACATAATACATGGTATCTCCATCGTTGCTCCATACAATTTTCTTTCCTACAGGATTAGAAACGCCCATATCTTTTACAGCCGTTTCATTTAATACAATACTCCCGATTGTTTGTTCCAAAGGCCCATTGGGAATTCCATTGGTAAGCGAGTCTGCTGGAAATTTTGGAGAGAATCCCCTCCCCTCTTTTATTTCCATGCCCAGCACATTTAAGAAATCGGTGCCAACAGTTAAGAAATTTACAAGCTGGGAATTCTGCGATTCTTTAAATCTTATACCGGTCGTCCAGTTCTGTCCTCCTATCACGCCGTCTGCTGTGGCGATTCTCTTTACACCCGCAATTTGCAAAACTGTATTTTGAAATGCGTTCCTGTCGGACGAAGATAAGTATCCCGCATTGTTTACCACTACAATCTGCTGTTTGTCTAACCCTAGTTTTGCTGACTGGATAAAATGCATTTGCTGTGAAATAATTAATGCGCCAATGATTAAAACAATAGAGATGGTAAATTGTACAATTACCAATGCCTTGCGAAGGCTCAACGTTCCCTTATCACTCGCTTTTAAACCCTTTAATACAATAATAAGCCTGAATGATGAAAGATAAATTGCAGGAAAAAACCCGGCTATTATTCCAAGAAGAGATGCCGCTAATACCATAAATAGCAACACACCCGGTTTACCAATTATCGTGAGCTGCTTTTGCGTTAACGTATTTACAGCAGGCAATAATAATTGCGCTATCACTACAGCCAGCACAGCTGCAATTAAACATGTAATGACAGATTCTACCAGAAATTGTTTTATTAACGATGACCTTTGCGCCCCCGCAACTTTACGCACACCAATTTCTTTCGCTCTTACAGATGCTTTTGCTGTTGCAATATTTACATAGTTAATGCTGGGCTGCATTCAATGAATAAATGCGAATTTATAATATTGTTGTAAGGGTGTTTGAAAATTGAATTTTTTCATGGGTCTGTTGTTTAATTTTCGTTCTGCTGATTTTATTCCTTCTTTTGTTACAAAATTAAAATCTGTTTTTTTAGGAAAGAAT
>JBBSPK010000170.1:0-5073 GCA_038258875.1 Chitinophagales bacterium | reverse complement strand
CACATTGGGAGTCGTTAAAGAGAACATGAAGTCCCGGAATTCTTCACGGGAGAAATCGCGATCCTTGTAAAAAACAACCCGGTCAAGATATTCATCCAGGGTTATTTTTCCTTCTTCATAAGTAACAGACATGATGCCGTGCCTTTCTTCCATTTCCTCTTTATCAAGATGAAATTTATCTACAGCTTTTTTCCTGAAATCATGTCCCCAGCCATTGGAAAGTAACACACCTCCGATATCTAAGAATAAACAACTAATGGTTTTCATATTATTCATTTTTTAAAGCTTCCTTTTTATTATGGCATTAAAGCAATAGCATATATCAAACCTGCAAAAATTATAGTCCATTCTATCTTTTAATTCATTCATTTTCCATCATAGAATTCATAAATAGACTTTTATCCCTCATCTTCCTGTTTCCAGAATTTTTACAATATATTTTTCTATCGTTATAAATCTAAGATTCAAGTATCAAATACAAATACCAAACTTATTGCAATAGGAATTACCAGTGCTCCCTTTCTTCTTCGATAACTTTTGTAGCTCGTGTTAAAGGAATAGGTAGTTGTGCAAAAAACAGCTATTAATCCTGTGATTATGATCTAATACATATATTCCTATTTTTATCTTATAACTGCATACTTTGTTATCAACGTTCCCCGTTCATTTACTTTTTCAACGCTTATTAATTGCAGATCAATATTGAGGTTTTCATTTATGACTAAATTGCCTCCGGTCCCGAATATTTTTGGTTCTATGGTCAGCCATAATTCATCTATTAATTGTGCTTTAAAAAAAGAAGTGGCAAGATGCGGGCCTCCCACGATTAGCATTTGCCTGAGGCCTTCCTTTTCGTAATGCGCTACTAACTGAGCAGGAGATTGATTAGTAAATTCAAGCTGGCCAACAACTTCATAATCTTTATATTTTACCGGAGTCCTTGTCATGATAATAAGATGATGTGTGGGAGTCGGCTTCATTGGCTCAGCATCAAAAGTTCTACTTCCCATTACAGTAAGAGATGAATCATCCCATATTTCTTCAAAATAATGCTGATCTTCTTCAGACGACCATTTCCTTACATGAGGATCTCCCCAATGTGTAATTTTCCCATCCAGTGTGGTTACAAAAACAAGTATTTTCTTCATCATTTTTATTAAAATTGGTCAATAATTATTTTATCTTTATGCACTCCTAATTTTTTAAGGCTTTTACATACACCATCAATCATAGGTGGTGGTCCGCACACATAAAAATACTTTGATAAGTCTTTTATCTTCTCTTTGAGGTAGCCTCATCTATAAGGGTGTTATCGTATTCCTTTGTTTTTTCATCTGTCAGTGTATTGATAAAATTATCTCCTAACATTTTTTTAAACTCATCTTTTAAGATGATGTCTTTCGAAGTTCTGTTGGAAAGGATCAATTTATTATTACCTAAATTTCCCATCTTTTTGCAATTGCCGGAAAATAGCGATGAAAGGCGTAACGCCTGCTCCGCCTGCAATAAAAACCCCTTCGTCTTTATAATTTATAGCGCCAAAAATATCATGCAAAATAAGTTCATAGCCTGCTTTTAGTTTTCCCAATTCATTGGTAACACCATCATGATCTGAGTAAATTTTAATAGTAAATTCAAGATGATCCCAATCGTTGAGAGAGGTAAATGTAAAAGGCCTTCTTTCCTTTTTCCATTCTGGAAGATTGATAACTATATCTGTAGCCTGCCCGGGTTTGAATTGATACGATTCTGGTTTAGTTAATGTAAACCTTCTTACATTGTGCGTAAGATTTTCGGTTGATAAAATTTTTACAAATTGCTCTTCCATTGAGTGATCTTCCATAAAAAAATTTAAATATTAGAAACTATTTTTCAATCATTCGGAATCGAACAATAATATTATTTATCCAAAGTTGTAGTAAGCGTTAATAAAAACACTGATTCTTTTATTGCCTTTACACTATGTGGTAACCCTTTATGCAAAGCAATCATCTGGCCTTTTTTTATTACCACTGACTGGCTATCAGTACTAAAAATTATTTCTCCTTCAAGTACCTGCACACTTAAAATGCCTTCGGCAGTATGTTTTTTCAATATAGCATCTTCATGCAATGCAATCAATACAATACGCATTCCATTTGTTTTATAAACTGTCATAGCATTACGGTCACTATTTTCCCATGTAACCTCAGCTTTTATTTGTTTTATAAATTCGGGAATGTCCATGCTTACCAAGGAGGCATCCATTAACCGGGATCCTTCCGGCCTTAGTTCTGTAGATTCATTGTTTTTTATTTCCATGATTTTGTGTTTTGCCCCTATCCCCAAATGAGGGACAAGAAGGTGAATATTTATTTAGTCAATTTCGTAAGTGCTTTTCCTTTATGTACTGCTATATGGTCGGTCTTGTCGCTTTGTATGGCATATTGAGGGTCTTCTTTAGTGGCGTGATGTGTGTAGCCTTTATAATCAAAATTGGCGGTATGTATTTTTATAATTTTACCTGATACATATCCGGCTTCAGAATTCCATTTTACATGATCTCCTATTTTAAAGGTATGTTTCATCTTCTATGAATTTATTTTGCTGTTCAGTTTTCATTTTACAATGGTTGCTACTAAATACTCGTGATTTAGCCTTACAATTGTTCCGTGTGAGATAAGTTTTGGACATTCTGCCGTACATGCTTCAGTGTTTGAACAGGCACCAAATCCTTCATAATCCATTCTGGCAACCATGTCTTTTGCTCTTTGGCCGGCTTCAATTTTCCCCTGTGGAAGAAGCGCCAGGTGTACAACCTTTGCTGCCACAAACAACATTGCCGAAGAGTTTACACAGGCAGCAACACAGGCACCGCACCCGATACAGGCGGCAGCATCAAAGGCATCTGTGGCATCGGCTTTAGAGATGAGTATATTGTTTGCATCCGGAGCATTGCCGGTATTTACTGAAATAAAACCACCTGAAGCAATGATTCTGTCAAAAGCCGAACGATCTACTACGAGGTCTTTAATAACCGGGAAAGCTTTTGCCCTCCATGGTTCCACAACAATTGTATCAGCATTTTTGAATGAACGCATATAAAGCTGACAGGTGGCATTTCCCTTAACAGGCCCATGGGGACGTCCATTGATGTACATAGAGCAACTTCCGCATATACCCTCCCTGCAATCGTTGTCAAATGCAACGGGGTCTTCGCCTTTGTAAATAAGGTCATTGTTAAGAACATCAAACATTTCAAGAAAGGACATATCATTTGAAATACCATTCACCCGATAGGTGACAAAGTTTCCTTTTGCTTCTTTATTTTTCTGCCTCCATATTTTTAGTTTGAAATTCATTGTACATTTTTAGTGGTAATATTTTTTATGTTTTAATAAGCTTCGATATTTGAGAAATATTTTATTCTTGTTCTTAACCATTCTTTTCATCCAGTGCCTTTATCATTTCATTTGTAATGCTACTACTGGAAATACCATAGCCATTTACCAGCACTCCTTTTAAATTATATTTTGGGGATGAAATGGCATATACAATTGCTTCATCACCGGGGTCTGACGGGCCTTCAAAGCGGTAATGCTTATCTACCATAAATTCACCGGGGAATATTTTTAAAAGATTGCCCCCACATTCAAGGCAATTTTGTTTTAAATTAAAATCAATAGTATAACCTCTTGCTTTTAATAAACCGGTAACCTCCGAAAGAGTAGTCATAGTATCCATGCTGAATGTTTTAGTTTAGTATTTTTTTAATTTTTATAATCATATTTTCTATAGTGCATACCCCGATTATTGTTTAACTGTCTGCCAATAAATCAAAATATTCGTCATCTTCATTTTTACCTCCAAATCCCTTGCCTAAATTTTCAGGTGATTGTACAAATTCAATGGAGCTAATCCATTTTACCATTTTATAACCCAACTGGTTTTCAACCCGCAACCTCAGTGGCGCCCCATGCCCAAGCGACAGCGGTTCATAATTCATTTCCCAGGCAAGTATGGAACCAGGTTTCATACAGTTGTCAAGTGTATGCGTATCGTAATAAGTACCACCATATAAACCTTCACCAAAGGAGAAGAAGGCAACTGCTGTTACAGAAGGGTCGGGTTTCACCAATTCAATAATTTTGCTCAGGGATAATCCTCCCCATTCTGCAATGCCCGACCAGCCCTGGATACAATGGTGCATGGTAATGTTTTGTTCTTTACCCATTTCCTTTAGTTCTTCCAGCGGTAACTCAACAGGATTTTCTACCAACCCTCCTATCTTAAGTTTGTAATCTGCAAAGTTGTTTTCAGCCATTTTTTTCCATTCTGCTGATTCCGGCATTTTCCCATTCAGCCAGAAGTAAGAAGTAATATCTTTTTTTTGATAGAAGGCTTTAGGTTTAAAACGGTTTATGGTAAACCTCCAAAGTCTTCCGTTAACCGATGCCTGCAGGTACTGGAGAAAACGTTGTTTATTCCAGGAAAGCCAGTGGGCCAGAAAGGCAAAAGCAATCGTTGCCAAAATAATAACTATGCCTATATAAAGTCCGGTATAACTTTCCGCATTATCAGTTCCCATCACAATATGGTTCATGTTTTTCACCAATCCTGTGGCCGCTATCAGACTTACATGGATAATGATAAAAACGCAATAAGCGATCATCACTAAAAAGTGAATGGAACGGGCACTTTGCCTGTTGCCAAACAATTTCGGATACCAGTGAAAGCGGTTTTCTATGGCAGGCGACATTGCCATACCGGTAAGCATGGCAAGCGGCGCTAAAATAAATACCACGCCAAAATAAGCGAGTTGCTGTAAAGCATTATAATGATAAAACCCATTGGGTTCAACAGGAAAATGAAAGGTGGAATAATGAACAAAAACATTCCATGCATCAGGTACTATTTTCCATGATGCAGGCACTAACCGTTGCCAGTGATTGGTATAAAATAAAAGGAAAATAAAAACAGCCCCGTTTAAAATAAAAAAAGGAACGGTGAGAAAATGCCAAACTCTTGCGATGCCTACTGTATGCTTGTAACCCGGTAAGCCGGCTATGGGGTTCAGGTAGCGGGCATCTTCTT
>JBBSPK010000169.1:0-5308 GCA_038258875.1 Chitinophagales bacterium | reverse complement strand
TTCTTATCAGGATTGAAAAGATCTATAAACCAGCTATAAGTTCTGTTCATCCAGGCCCCGGCATCATGGCCTTTTCTAAGGCTTACGATAAACATAAAACCTGCAAGCCCGCCCGCAAGATGAGCCAAATGAAATGATGCACCACCTTTACCTATACCGGCAAAATCTATAATGACAAATAAAACAGTAAGCACCCAAATTGGAATGCCTCCATTCAGCATTTTGAAAAAGCGATAATCAGGTGCCACGGTTGTCGTAGCAACAGCGATTGCCATAATAGAAGCGTTGGCGCCGGGAAGATAATATGAATTAATGAAAGGGTGCAATTGTGGAATCGCGTAATTGGAAGCAATGAACACGACCGCCCCGGCGAGGCCACCATATAGATAGATGGGAATTAGTTTTTTGTTGCCCGCCATGTTCTGTAAAATTGAACCAAAGGCCCACAGCCAAAGCATATTAGAAAATGCAGAAATAATGTCCGTATGAACAAACATATAGCTAACCAAAGTCCATGGCGCTTTGGCTAGAGCAGTAAGACTTGCCGGCAAAACAAACCACGGCACAATTTGTTTTGCAAAAGCAGCGCCCGGCGTTTCCATTATTAAATAAACAAGCTTAATTAAACCAAGGATAACAAATCCGATACCATTAATGCTGATAAGTGCTATAAGCGCATTATTATCTTCACCAAGGCTTATTTTTTTTAAACGGCGGTCAATATATCTTTCGGACTCTCCCATTTTGATTCATTGTCATTCCCGGCACGGCCATAAGGACGGACAGGGAATATAAAATTACCAAAATACTTCCAGTATAATGATGGAATCTAAAATTTAATAAAACGTTTTTTTATCAGGTTTAAGCCAGAAAATAACCAGTATGAATCCCATAATCAAACCCCCGAGGTGCGCAAAGTGTGCGACATTATCTGTGCTGCCTGAAAATCCCCCAAAGAGGTCAATAGCAGCATATATGGCTGCCATGTATTTTGCTTTAATTGGAAAAGGTATGGGTAAAATATAAAACTGTACGTTCGGGAAAGTATAAGCGAAGGCAGCAAGTAATCCCATAATAGCACCCGAGGCGCCTATCGCTGCGCCACCCACCAAAAACATTTGTGCAAGTCCGGCAGCAAGACCGCAAACAAAATAAAAAATCAAAAACTTTTTTGGACCCCATACTCTTTCAAGAACGCTTCCAAACATCCACAATGCATACATATTGAAAAGTATGTGAAAAAAACCACCATGTGCGAACATGTGTGTTACAAGCTGATACGGTTCAAATAAGCCACTGTTATAAGAATAAAGCGCCAACCTGTTAGTAAGTCCCCAGGTACTATCGAAAACCATTTGAGCTACAAAAACAAGAGCATTAATAATTATAAGATTTAAAACTACCGGTGTTGTTCTTTGGGACGGTCTGTAATTATTATAAGACATTCAATAAAAATTTTTAGCCGCAAATTTCGTAAATACTTTGCGGAAAAATAGAATTTATAATTTCATATTAACACTTCTGGTTTAAAGGGTTGATTATTTCCGGGATAAAACAAAACGAAAAAGTTATCAGGATAATAATTTATAATTAACCCAAATCATTCGTATGTCACTCAAGGCTGTGAAGTTTTTTGCATACGAAACATCGGCCACGAGAAGGCTTTGGTCCGGCAGGGTATTCAGCCGGGCGGGCAACCCGGTACTTGTAAGTACTCCCGGTTTTAATTCGGGTAAATCTTTTCCATCCAGGGCATAGCCTATCCATGTTTTTTTAAGAAAGAGCACACTGGTAATATTTTTGAAAAAGACAAGTGGCCTTGCTTTAATTAAAAGATGAATGGGAAACGTCGATAGCAAAATGACGGAGATAATTACATCTGTGATTGTTTTATTTCGTTTGCTAACCGCATGGTCTAAACGAAAAAAGCCGTTACCGGCGAAATATTTTCCTGCTTCGTCTTTGCTGCCACTGCCGATTAACGTTTTTGTGCATTCGGAATAAAATTTTATACGTAAGTGAGCCGGTATGTGTGGAAGCGTCTCAATTATTTCTTTGAAAGAAAGCCTTCCTTCACAAAAAATAATTTCCTTAACAGGATACGCAAGCAAAATCGATTTTAGATTACTAAAAGTTCCAATTGTTTTTGGATTGGGAATTATCCCCGGTTCTATTCGGCCTAAAACTCTTTCGTGCATTCCCGATTTTTGCAAAAGCTCATTTATTTCATTTAGATCTTTCTCTGTGCCGGCAATTACAGTTTGATTTATTTCGTCATCTTCAACAGGGCTCTCTATAACCTTCCAATGAAGCAAAAGCTGCCGGGCAATAGTCATTAGTAAAAAAGCCATAAGAGACCCGAATAATAAAATTCCCCTGGAAAAACGCAGGCTTTCAGGTAATAAAGAATAGACTGAAAGCAATACCAGGATAGCGGTAACGGTAGATTTATTTAATCTTGATTGCCGGTAACCATTGTCATATAAACCTGCTAAGTAAGATGCAGCCAGAAAAAGAATAGTAAATGCGGGAAAGGCAATGAGGATCATATTTGGAGAATAATTAACCTCCCGTTTTATAAAAGAGCTCCAGAAAAACTTTACAATCCAAAAGCTTAGTAATATAATTCCGGCATCAATCACGGGCATGCCGACCCATTTTAAAAAACGGGTAATAGCTGCAAAGCAGGCACGAAGGAAGATGGCAACCTGTATCAGGAAATTGAAGGTGCCGGCTTTAGTTCCCCCATAATGTTTTTTTACAAAAACACTCATAGCATTGTAAAAAATTTTTACGTAGTTAAGGCTGCCTTTTTTTGTACTTTCTCCCTTGAAATGAACGATACTGGTTTCCGCAAAATAATAATTTTTATACCCGGCTTTTTGTATCCGGTAACTCAGGTCAATATCTTCGCCATACATAAAAAAACTTTCATCGAAGAACCCAGTATCATTTAGAATCTTCCTGGGAACAATCATAAACGCACCCGCCAATACATCTACCTCATTGGTGATATTTTCATCAAGAAACCCCAGGTAGTATCTTGAAAAAAATCTTGATTTTGGAAAAATTCCTGTTAGGCCGGAAAGCTTACATAATGAAATCAAAGGAGAAGGGAATCCCCTTTTACTTTCTTTCAAAAATTTTCCGGAGCCATCAATCATTTTTATACCCAGCGCAGCTGAATTATTTTTTGAATGTAAAAAAGCAATGCATTTTTCAAAGCCATCTTCCGGAACAATCGTATCAGGGTTTAAGAATAAAATGTAATCGCCCGAAGTTAACTTCAGGGCCTTGTTATTCGCTTTGGCAAATCCCTCATTTTCTATATTCCATATAAATTGTACGCCGGGAAATTTATTATTGAAAAATGCTTTACTTCCATCACTTGAATTGTTGTCAACAACAAAAATTTCACCTTCAATATCTTTCATCGCTTTCACTACTGATAATAAACAGTGCTCAAGAAAATATTTTACGTTATAATTTACTATGATGACGGAAAGCAGCAAGATTTAATTTGAATGGTTATACCGGTAGTTAAATGCTTAATCGATCAATTAATCCCGCAAAATAAATAAACATTTATAATCTTTGCTGAATGTACAAACAAACTCTTATTAATGCCACCAATGCAGGGGCGAATGAATTACAACGATTTTTCAATGGAACATTTGTGATCAGTAATAAAGAAGGAATCAATAATTTGGTTACGGAAGCGGATCACGCTGCAGATAAGGCAATACAGGCAGTCATCAAAGAGGCTTTTCCGGAACATGGTATCGTGAGTGAAGAAACGGCAGAAAAAATTACAGGCAGTGAGTACAAATGGATTATTGACCCAATAGATGGTACGGTTAACTTTGCCAATGGAATACCTATTTGTTGTGTAAGTATTGGCTTGGAGCATGAAGGAAAAATGCTGATGGGTGCTGTTTACAATCCTATCATAAATGAATTTTATTTTGCGGAAAAAGGTAAGGGCGCCTTCCTCAATGACAAAAAAATAGTTGTAAGCAATAAAACAGAAGTGCTAACGAGTTGTCTTGTTACAGGATTTCCATATACTTATTTAGATCAACCCAATGGACCGCTTGAAGTTTTTGCAAGGCTCATAAAAAAAGGAATTCCTGTTCGCAGGCTTGGTAGCGCTGCCATAGATCTTTGTTGGGTTGCAGCCGGCCGCTTCGATGGATTTTATGAACACCAGCTAAATGCCTGGGATAGTGCAGCGGGATTTATAATTGTAGAAGAAGCCGGGGGAAGGGTCACGAATTTAAAAGGTGACACCTATTCCCCTTATCAGCCAGGAATAATAGCCACTAATGGAAAAATTCACGATGAACTCGTTGAATGGGTAAAAGGAAGTGTTGAGTAAATATGAGAATACTGCTGAGACGAAAGATGTTGGAAATTGTTGAATACAAGAAAAAAACTATGTCAGAAATAAGAACAGAAATAGCATCCCTGGGTGAGTTTGGGTTAATTGATCATTTGACCAAAAACAATGAAATAAGAAATGCATCCACAATTGTAAGTATTGGTGATGATGCTGCTGTGTTGGATCATTTCGGAAAGCAAACCGTTATAACTACAGATATGCTTGTGGAAGGAATACATTTTGATCTAATGTATACACCACTAAAACATCTTGGATATAAAAGTATAGTTGTAAACATAAGCGACGTATATGCAATGAATGCGATGCCTGCCCAGGTAACCCTGAGCATTGCTTTCAGTAACAGGTTTAGTGTAGAAGCCCTGGAGGAATTTTATGAAGGAGTGTACGCAGCCTGCGAAAAATATAATGTTGATTTAATAGGAGGTGATACAACTACTTCTCAAAAAGGATTTATTATTTCTGTGACCGCTATTGGTGAAATCGCACCTGATAAATATGTAAAAAGAAGTGGCGCAAAAACCGGCGACCTTATTTGCGTAAGTGGCGATTTGGGAGGAGCTTTTCTTGGACTGACTCTTTTAGAGCGGGAAAAGAAAATTTTTCTCGAAACAAAAGGGGTGCAGCCCGATCTCGAGAACCAGGATTACATCATAGGGCGGTTTTTAAAACCAGAGGCAAGAAAAGATATTATTGATTTTTTTGCTGCTGATAAAATAATACCTACATCAATGATTGATATTAGTGACGGGCTCAGCAGTGAGATGTTGCACATTTGTAAGCAAAGTGATACGGGTTGTGTTTTATATGAAGAAAAAATTCCTCTAAATGATGCTGCCCGTCAATTTGCATATAAACTGGAGCTTGACCCTACGGCATGTGCGCTAAGCGGCGGGGAAGATTATGAAT
>JBBSPK010000168.1:0-5466 GCA_038258875.1 Chitinophagales bacterium | reverse complement strand
TTAAATTTCTTCCCACTCCCATGTAAGCCATGCCGGCACAGGCATATGAAAGATATTGCAGGGCAGTATGAAAGGTCTCCCACCTCAGCAGTTTATTGAAAATACCTTTCTTTTTATGAAGTGCTCCGTAGCCCAGCACTATTTCAGTTCCATCTGTAAAGCCCTCCTGCATTTTTTCAATCCAGAACTCACTGGCGGGAACACAATCCGCATCAGTGAGTAAAACAACTTCATATTTAGCTGTTTTGATGCCTATACTTAGCGGATATTTTTTCCCGGGAATAAATCTTGCTTCCTGCTTGAGCTCGATCAAATGCAACTGCCTGAAAGTTCTTTGGTATTCTTCCAAAATATATTTGCTTTCATCGAGCGAGTTATCATTCACCACAATCACCTCGTGTGTTGTAGCATATTTCTGAACTAAAGCTCCGGGAAGATTTTTTACAAGATTCGCTGCTTCATCTCTTGAACAAATTATTACGGAAACCGGTTGAGTTTGTGAAGTGTTTTTCGGTTTCGCTTTATAAAAAGCAAGGCGCGTAAAAAAAAATGAATAATAAAAAACCTGTATTAATGTAATGAGGCAAAATCCAGGGAAGATAAGGTTTTGCCAGTGAGACAAATATTCAGTTAGGTCCATTGGATGCAAACATAATACCTTCTTTCTATACACGAAATACAAGAATGATTTATTTCTGCAGATAGCATTCTGTTTTTTCAAAACTATATTTGCCTGCACAGGTTTAAAACAGATTGGGATTTATGCCACCACTACAATTTAATTTATTACATACTGATAGCAATTCCAAAGCCCGGACCGGAAGAATAATTATCGATCATGGTGAAATTGACACGCCTATATTTATGCCGGTCGGTACCGCCGGCAGCGTAAAGGCGGTTACCCAGCAACAATTACAAGATGATATAAAAGCAGAAATTATCCTGGGTAACACATATCACTTATTTCTTCGGCCTGGCCTTAAAGTATTGGAGGCTGCTGGTGGGTTACACCGCTTTATGAACTGGAATAAACCCATTCTTACTGATAGCGGGGGCTACCAGGTTTTTTCGCTTAGCGGTACCCGTAAGCTTACCGAAGAGGGGGCAATATTTCAAAGTCACATTGATGGAAGCACACATCTTTTTACACCGGAAATTGTAATGGATATTCAAAGGGTAATCGGTGGTGATATTATTATGGCTTTTGATGACTGTCCGCCCGGGGGAAGTGAACACAGTTATGCCAAAACGTCCATGGAATTAACGCACCGGTGGCTCGACAGGTGTCTTGTACAATTTAATAATACAAACGATAAATATAATTACACGCAGAATTTTTTCCCCATTGCGCAAGGAGGTGTGCACCATGATTTGAGAAAAATTTCGTGCGAGTATATTTCCTCGAAAGAAGCTGCGGGAAATGCCATTGGAGGATTAAGCGTGGGTGAGCCGACCGAGAAAATGTATGAAATATGTGAATTATGTTGTGATAATTTACCTGTTGCTAAACCCAGGTATTTAATGGGTGTTGGCACACCATGGAATATTCTTGAATGCATTTCATTGGGTATCGATATGTTTGATTGTGTTATGCCTACCCGCAACGGCCGCAATGCCATGTTGTTTACCAGTAATGGTGTAATTAATATTGATAATAAAAAATGGGAGAAAGATTTTTCCCCGCTTGATAATGGGATAGATTGCGCGGTAAGTAATTATTATAGTAAAGCATATTTGCGGCATTTAATTAAATCAAAAGAAATCCTGGGATTGCAGGTCGCCAGCATACACAACCTGGCATTTTATATTGATATCGTTACAAAAGCACGTAAATATATTACTGAAGGAAATTTTATACAATGGAAGAATGAAATGATCGTTAAATGGCAGCAGCGGTTGTGAAAAGAACGGTACTATAGGATATGCTACACGTATTGTTACTACACCACACCAAATTTAATAACTGACATCTTATATAATAAGCTATAATAAGCAGTAGAATTGCCAGTAAAGTTTGTTGTTAAAAATTTTAACGATAGTGAAGAACAGGAGCGTTACTTAATAAATTTTTTTACCTCATCTTTGTAATGATAATATGACGAATCATAATACATCCAATACTTCTTTTCTTCTTGCAGACAAACTTTCAGCTATGGTAAAATGGTTAAGCATTTTTGCAGTTACATTAGTTATAAGTTCAGGCATTTTTGCACAGAAAACTTTGATAATAGGTGGCATTTCTCCTAAACTGTACATTCTTCACAAAGTAGTACCAAAGGAAAATTTTTACAGTATTGGCCGACTTTATAATGTATCGCCAAAAGAACTTGCGGCGTATAATAATTTGCAATTTGAAAACGGGCTAAACATCGGGGAATCATTAAAAATTCCATTGACCGAAAGTAATTTTTCACAGAGCGAACCTGCCGGGGCCGGGGAAGTTCTTGTTCCTGTGTATCATGCTATCCAGCCAAAAGAAGGGCTTTACCGGGTGAGTATTAACTATAATAAAGTACCGATTCCCAGTTTAAAAAAGTGGAATCACCTCCAGGCAGATGCAGTAAGCGCAGGCACTCCATTAATTGTGGGATATCTTAAAGTTTTAAAAGATGAATCACCATTGGCAGGCAAAGGCGTTAGACCCGATATGGATGCTGCAGTTGTTATAAGGCAAGAGCCAAAGCAGGAAAATGCGAAGTCTGAAGGTGTAAAGCAGGAAAGTGCGAAACCTGAAAATGTGAAGCCTGATGTAACTCCA
Source organism: Chitinophagales bacterium (assembly GCA_038258875.1). Lineage (GTDB taxonomy): Bacteria > Bacteroidota > Bacteroidia > Chitinophagales > Chitinophagaceae > Ginsengibacter. The sequence continues at coordinate 2,708 of JBBSPK010000168.1, read as the reverse complement.
GAAAGGCTTCCTCCTGTAAAAAATCCCGAAGTTGTGAAGCAGGAAAGTAAAGAAGTGCCACAAAAAGAAGAGCCTAAATCGACCGTTACAACGGTAAAAACAAAAAGCAATATCAATTTCTCCGGGGGATATTTTAAAAAGCTATACGACACACAGGTAGAAAACAAGTCTCCTGTAAATGAAAATGGCAGCGGCGCGACCTTTAAATCAACGAGTGGCTGGCAGGATGGAAAATATTATTGTTTCAATAATGATGCTCCTCCCGGAACAATTATAAGAATCACGGACTATGCAACCGGTAAAAGCGTTTATGCAAAAGTGTTAGATGCCATACCTGATATCAAACAAAATTCGGGTCTTGCTGTTATCATGAGCAATGCAGCGGCTGAGGAACTTGGCGCAGAAGATTCCACATTTAATTGTAGTTTGAGCTATGTGAAATAGGTTAGCCCCGCCATCCTCTCAAAAATTGTTCAATATTCATTTTCTTTTTTCCTTCAAGCTGTAGTTCTTTTATGGAAATGTAACCGTTATTACTGGCAAATTTTAAAAATGATTTGTTATCGGTAATCACCTCGCCTGCAGCTTCATTTACCCGCGAAATTTCCCTTTCGGCAAAAAATATTTTTAATTTTTTCTCTTTTAAAAACGTAAATGCGGTGGGGTACGGCGACAATCCACGGATGCGATTATAAATTTCATCAGCATTTTTTCGCCAGTCTATTTCACATGTTTCAGTAGTAATTTTTGGAGCATGATGTAAGTGGAGGGTTAACGATTGAGGACTAATGGTTAACGGTTGCGGAACTTCTTTGAGATTTCCTTTTACCAGCCGGTTAATAGTTTCTAATAGCAATGTTGCACCCATTTCCATCATTTCATCATGCAATTCGCCTGCGGTTTCATCATCGCGTATGTTAATTTTTTCCCGTAGCAAAATATCACCGGTATCAATAGCATGTTTCAATTTAAATGTAGTAACCCCCGTTTCTTTTTCTCCATTAATAATCGCCCAATTTATAGGCGCAGCCCCGCGATATTGTGGCAACAGGGAACCATGCAAATTTATAGTTCCCATGGGCGGCATATTCCATACTTCTTCAGGTAACATACGAAATGCAACAACAACCTGTAAATCTGCGTTGAGGTTTTTTAATTCTTCAATAAAAGCAGGGTTTTTTAATTTTTCCGGCTGAAGAATTTTTAATCCTTTTGATAACGCAAATTTTTTCACAACGCTTTCCGTGGGCTGAAGGCCGCGGCCTGCAGGCCTATCAGGAGCCGTTATCACCGCAGCTATTTCATAGCCTGCGTCGACAATTTTTTTAAGAGAGGGAACTGCAAATTCAGGCGTACCCATGAAAATAATGCAGGGATTTTTCATTGAGCATTATGCAGTTTTAAATTTTCTTTCAAAAAACACTTGACCCTGTAAATCTATTTTACTTTTTAAAGATAGATTTGAAATATCTTTAAAATTAATAACGTCAAACATAAAGGGTAAGGGAAGTTCATCCAATTGAGAAGACAATTTATTAATAACGTAATTATTTATATCCTTTCCGAAAATTGCTAAATCAATATCAGAAGAAGGCCTAAAAGTATTTTGCGCCCGTGAGCCAAAAATCACCGCTTTTTCTATTTCGATACATGCAATAATCGTGTCCTCAATTAGCTTAAATTGTTTATTTGTTAAGCCATACATCATTTCTTAATTTTTTGATTGTTTATTTGTTTCATTCTTAAAATCGGTTAATAATACAAAATAAAGATTTTGAATATCGTTAAAAATTCTAAGCGCCAGCGATTCATCATATAAGTGAGAGGTTTTATTTCTATCTTCCAGCATGTTTATCCAATCCTGGCCGTTATTTATTATCCCATCCCGAAATGCCTGTTTAATTACGGGTTTCGGCCCCTTTATGTTGGGATAACCTCTTGAGTTAAGAATGTCCTGAAGTGTTTTCCACGCAAGTTCCATTGTAAACTCAAATCTTTTAATTACTCCATCTTTTTCTAAAAGAGAAAATTGCTTTAGCTGCAAAGCAGTTTCTAATTGCTGTAAAGCTTTGCAAAAATTTTCAAATCTTTCTTTCCATCTTTCATCATCTTCAGCCATAATCAAATTTTTTTGTAACGGGGTTAACTTCAATTCCTTAATCAAAATCTTTATACAGCAAATATTTTTTTCTAATCTCTTTAAAATTACCCAACGCCGGTTCCCAGCTTTTTCTAATTTCATTTTCTGAAACGGCGTCTTTTATCTGCTGCATCAGGATATCATTACCTGCAAGATGATTGAAATGATCGTTTTTCAAAAAGAAATTTTCTTTATCAGGAAATAATTTATATGCCTGCATGATCCATTTGAGTTGAATTTTATTATCCACCTGTTTTAATATTTCTGCGGGCTTACCGGAAATATCCCAACCATAACATACCTGGCCTTTTAACTTTGGATTAGTTGCCCCTTCCATACCCCGGGGAACAAACGAAATTAAATTTTTTGGAAGAGAAGGATGTCCGAAAAGCTGGAAAGGCTTATCCGTACCACGGCCTTCGCTCAGGACTGTTCCTTCAAAAAAGCAAGTGGACGGGTACCAGTAAATTGATTCTATTGAAGGAAGATTTGGAGAGGGCTTAACCGGTAAAATATATTTACTTGTGTGGTCATAATTTACACACTTGATAACCAAGAAATGAAAAGG
>JBBSPK010000167.1:0-6151 GCA_038258875.1 Chitinophagales bacterium | reverse complement strand
CTTTTCCGTTTCATCGTAACAATAAATTGTTTCCTTTTTATCACGTACCCGGAACAAAGGGGTTTCTAATAAATACACGTGCCCGTTTTTAACAAGGTCAGGAAAAAACTGGAGAAAAAAAGTCATGAGCAACAGCCTTATGTGCATACCATCTACATCTGCATCTGTAGCAATTACAATATTATTATAACGCAGATCTTCATAGCCTTCTTCAATATTTAAGGCATGCTGAAGCAGGTTAAATTCCTCGTTTTCATACACCACTTTTTTTGTAAGACCAAAACAATTCAGCGGTTTTCCACGTAAACTAAAAACAGCCTGGGTTTCTACATTTCTTGATTTTGTAATGGAGCCGCTGGCGCTGTCCCCTTCTGTAATGAAGAGTGTCGTCTCCATGCGCTTCGCATTTATTTCGTCTTTGTTTTTTCCTTCAGCAGCATCGGTAAAGTGATACCGGCAATCGCGTAATTTTTTATTGTGAAGATTTGCTTTTTTGGCCCGTTCATTGGCAAGTTTTTTTATACCGGCCAATTCCTTTCTTTCTCTTTCGTTCTGTTCAATTCTTTTCTTAATCGCGTCTGCAGTTTCAGGATTTTTATGCAGGAAATTATTCAATTCTTTTCCTAAAAAATCGCTGATAAAATTTTTGACGCCTGGGCCATTTTCATGCATGATTTGCGAACCCAATTTTGTTTTTGTCTGGCTTTCAAAAACAGGTTCCTGCACCCGTACACTTATTGCTGCGCATATGCTTCCCCGTATGTCATAAGCATCGTAATCTTTTTTATAAAAATCGCGGATTGTTTTGATATAACCTTCCCTGAAACCGGCGAGATGCGTACCACCCTGGGTAGTAAACTGGCCGTTTACAAAACTGTAATATTCTTCGCCATATTGGTTATTGTGGGTAATAGCCACTTCAATGTCCTCATCGTTTAAATGAATAATCGGGTACCGTATTTCATCTTCATTCGTTTTTCTTTGCAAAAGGTCAAGCAAGCCATTTTTGCTTACGTATCTTTTACCATTATAGTTTATGACGAGTCCTGCATTTAGAAAACAATAATTCCAAAGCTGGTTATCCAAAAACTCCTGGAGATAGTGGTAATTCTTAAATATTTTTTCATCAGGAATAAAAGTCACCTCGGTACCATTTTGCTCACTTGTCTTTTCTTCCTTATATTCTTTCTTCAAAAAGCCCTTTTCAAATTCGGCTGTTTTCTGTTTGCCTTCCCGGAAAGCAGTGACTTTAAAATAATCGCTTAAAGCATTTACTGCTTTTGTTCCAACACCATTAAGACCAACACTTTTCTGGAACGCCTTACTATCATATTTTGCACCGGTATTTATTTTGCTTACTACGTCGACCACTTTGCCTAAAGGAATTCCCCTGCCATAATCCCTCACAATAACTGTTTTATTTTTTATCTCAATATCAATATGCTTTCCATAACCCATTGTATGCTCATCAATGCAGTTGTCCATCACTTCTTTTAAAAGAACGTAGATTCCATCATCGGGACTGCTTCCATCACCAAGCTTCCCGATATACATACCAGGCCTCAACCGAATGTGCTCTTTCCAATCAAGGCTTTTTATCGAATCTTCATTATAATCAAACAAATTTTTATCGGCCATTATGTTTATTTTTTAGGTTGCCGCCGTTCGCTTTATTTGAAAAGGAAAAAATATTTTTTACTGTCAAACTCAAAATCCTTTACTGAGGCAGCATTGCGCCAAATATACTTAAACAGTGTCTTTTATGTTTTTGATTTTTTTAAACAAGTGTTAATAAAGATTCCTTATAGATACCATTTGTGTACAGTGCAGATTAAAAAATGAGTAATTCTGAATAGCTTTACTGCAAATATTTAAATAATGAACCTTGACCTGGTCGGCAAAAGAGCTCTTGTTTGCGGAAGCACGCAGGGATTGGGCTGGGCTTCTGCAATTGAACTTGCTTTACTGGGCGCAAATGTTGTGTTAATGGCGAGGAATGAAAAAAAGCTAAAAAAGATTCTAACAACCCTGGATACATCTAGGAATCAAAAGCACGAATATTTAGTTGCAGATTTTCAAATCCCCCAAATGGTAAAAAATGCAATTGACAGGTACCTCGCAAAAAAGAAGGAGATAAATATACTGGTAAATAATACAGGAGGCCCAAAGGGAGGAAATGTTATTGACGCAACACAGGAAGATTTTCTGCAGGCCTTCAGCAGCCATCTTATTTGCAACCAACATTTGGTGAAATCAATCCTGCCCTCCATGAAAGTTTCAGGCTACGGGCGTATCATAAATATTATTTCAACATCAGTTAAAGAACCGATACCCGGTCTCGGTGTTTCGAATACAATTCGTGCCGCAGTCGCAAGTTGGGCAAAAACACTTGCCGGAGAAGTGGGAGAATTTGGAATCACTGTGAACAATGTTTTACCCGGTTATACCAGAACTGCCCGTTATGACTCCATTATAAAAAGCAGAGCCACCCAGTCAAAAAAAAGTGAATAGGCAATAGAAAAAAATATTATCGACAGTATTCCGCTAAAAAAAATAGGTACGGCGGGGGAATTTGGTGCGGTAGTTGCTTTTCTTTGTTCGCCATCGGCTTCATATATAAGCGGTATTAATTTACCTGTTGACGGTGGAAGATTAAATTGTCTTTAAAAAACTTTTTATTTTTTAAAAAATCTTATTCTTACATTCATCATTCATCAAAAAAAAAATCAAATGAAACTTACAAAAATTTTCCTGGTCGTTTTTCTTTCGGCATCGACACTTTTCTTTTCCTGTAAACCGAAAGATTCTGATATACAGGCCAAGGTAGAAGAAAAAATGAAGTCAATGCCCGGTATTTCCGTTACTGTCGCAGATGGAGTAGCAACACTAACAGGAGAATGCGCAGACGAGTCTGCAAAAGACGAAGCTACCGCCTCAGCCAAAGAGGTAAAGGGCGTAAAATCTGTTGTTAATAATTGTACAGTTACACCACCGCCACCACCACCGGCTCCTGTAGTAGTAAATGAGGATAGTAATCTAATGCAAGGCGTTACTGATGCTACCAAAGATTTTCCTACTGTAAAGGCAGATGTAAATAATGGTGTTGTTACGCTTACAGGAAGCATCAAGCGTGATAATTTAAAAACACTGATGATGAGCCTTAATACACTGAAGCCTAAAAAAATTGAAAATAAATTAACCATTCAATAAAAATACAACTATGTCATTACAGGATAAATACAAACAACTTATTAATGCTGCAAATGCAGATGGTGTAAGTAATTTACAGGTACGTGAACAGGATAACGTTTTATATATTGATGGCGAAGCTCCGGACGGAGCAACCAAGGATAAGCTCTGGGATATTTACAACCAGATAGATCCTGATTTTCGTGCAGGCGACGTCGTTATGAATGTGAATGTTGCAGCGTCAGAAGGGTCAAAAGCTAAAGTGACAACGGACAGTACAAACCTGAATATCCGGAAGGGGCCCGGCACAGATCAGTCCATTGTCGGAAAGGCTGCCCATAATGAAATTGTTACTTTATTAAGTAAGTCGAATGATCAATGGTGGTTAATAAAAACTGATGCCGGTGAAGAGGGTTATGCGTATGCGCAATACCTCACTCCTCAATAAAACATTTTACCTTAGTAAGGCGAACCCACAAATTTTTGTTTGTGGGTTTTTTATTGGATGCATTTACAGGATACAATGCACCTTAACTTCGGCCCGAACAAAAACGGATTACCTGGAATGAGATTTTATGAAGTCGCTAACGAGATAGCTGATAAGTTTGCCGGTAATATTACTTACTTCTCCATTTTCCAGTGCGCTTGCTCCCTCACAAATGTGCACGTAGGCCACCTTTGAATCTGTTGCAACAAAATTCATAAACTGTCTTGCCTGTAGTGTAGTGATGCCACATGGAGTACCGGCGCTGGCTAACACTTTCTCAATTGAATCGAGATCCAGTTCGATACCGGTATAATTGTCCTCTGTAAATCCCGTGGCATGGGCTATGGCTTGTATATAATTTCTTTTCTCATGGATAAATATATCCTCGTAGGTTATACAATCAATAAAGGGATTGTTGATCATATCTATCCAAACGTTTTGCTGTAGATAATTTTCATGTAATCCTATCATACAATATTTATGCAGATACCCATCTTCGTCGGCGTAGCGAAATGCATTGCCGCTATGCCTTCCTTCCAAAGGCCTGTAGTCTGCATGTGCATCAAGGTTGATACAGTTTATCTTTGCAAGGGGTATAATTTGTGCCTTAAATAATCCTTTGGCGGCTCCTTTTATTGCAGGATAAGCATTGTTATGGCCACCACCAATAATCAAAGGAATTTTTTTGTATTGCGTTACAAGCTTTACCAATTCTTCCACCTCATTATCAATCATTGTTACTGCATGACGGTATGCTTCAAGTTTTTCATCGCCTGTAGCAGCATTGGCATCTATTAAATTTTTAACCTCTGTAAAATCAAAATGGCCGGAAATAAAAACTTTCTCCCCGCTAAAAAAGTCATTGCTTTGAAGATTTAAAAAAGAATCGAGAAAGGGAAACCAACATGAGTCTGCGCCACCGCAACCGAGGTTAGCTTTTACGCCTATATCTTCAGGTATCCCTATAATCACGTAGCCTGCTTTTGTTTGAGCAAGGGCCTGCTCAAACGGCAATTTATCTAAGCTACAAAGTACACGTTCTCCAAGTTTCGTCTCAAACTTACGGAGACGGGTAAGCGAAAGGATATCCGTTTTGTTGTATGGCTTAAAATGCGGAAACATTCGTTTCAATATTTGAAATTACTTGTTAACAACTCACTGTCTATAGCGGTTAAAAATAACATTAAATAAACTCACCGTTTATCATCACCCTGTCGATTGAGTTACTTCCAAACGAATAGGGAAGATATGCAAGCGACGGAACAGGTTTTGAAAAAATAAGGTTTGCCTTTTTTCCAATAGTGATACTTCCATAATTATTTTCAATTTCCATAGCATAGGCGCCATTAATGCTTGCTGCGTTTATTGCCTCTTCGGGCGACATCTTCATTTGTATACAACTAAGCGAAACGACAAAATTCATATTACCCGAAGGAGATGAACCAGGGTTATAATCTGATGCCAGGGTAACAGCGGCACCTGATTGTATGAGCTTTCGTGCAGGTTGCAAAGGCATTCGTAAGAAAAAGGCAGCGGTTGGAAGAAGGGTTGAACATCCCTTAAACTCTCCAAGCAAATCTATTTCTTCATCCGTCAATGTTTCGAGGTGATCGAGGGAAAGGGCATCCAGCCTTATCCCAGCTTCTATTCCACCAATACTGTTTAACTGGTTAACATGAAGCTTGGATTTTAAACCATATTGTTTTCCAGCCTTACAAACAGTCTCCATTTCTTCGGCAGAAAAAAAACCGGTTTCGCAAAAAACATCTATATAATCAGCAAGCTTTTCTTTTGCAATAATAGGAAGCATTTCGTCTATTATAATGCCAATGTATTTCTCATGATCATTTTTATATTCAACCGGAAATGTATGAGCGCCAAGAAATGTTGACTTGATTTTAAGATTACTTTTCTCTTTAAGTTTTTTTATAACCCGCAACATTTTTAATTCACCTTCTAACGATAGGCCGTAGCCGCTCTTAATTTCAATCGCCCCCGTACCAAGTTTACTTACCTCAGTAAGCCTTGCCCACGCAGTATTGAATAATTCATCCTCAGAAGTCTCGCTGAGCTTTTTTGCGGAATTCAAGATACCACCTCCCTTTGCCGCAATCTCCGCATAACTCAATCCTTTTATCTTATCAACAAATTCATTTTCCCTGCTGCCGGCAAATACAAGATGGGTATGGCTGTCGCACCAGCATGGCATAACAATACCTCCCTTTTTCATCCTAACAAGCTTGTCAGAATTATACTTATAGTTTTCCATTTCCCCATACCCGGCAATAATATCATCTTCTATAATAAGGTAAGCATTCTCAATAACAGGCAAATACGCAAGTTGATCGCCGCGTAGCAACGAGGATTGTTCCCTTGCATTTGCAAGCAAACTAATATCGGTGAATATTTTTGTGGACATTTCTGCTAATTTATGAGTAATTTCTTTTCAACCTTTTATGTTAATTATGCGTTTAT
>JBBSPK010000166.1:0-6167 GCA_038258875.1 Chitinophagales bacterium | reverse complement strand
AATTTGGTAAACTTCACGGGGATAAAGGAACCGCTTCTCCCATCGTGAAACAAGATGATATAAAGAAGATAAGGGAAGAGACTAAAAACAGGAATAAACCATGGAGCCTTGCTGAGCTCAAGAATAAAAGGTAGCAGGAATATTTATAATGCGAAAATCAATTCCCGTTAAATTTTATTTCTATCCTTTGTTATCTAAATTCATCACTGACTTATCCTAAAATTTTGCCTTATGGAAAATCAAAAAAAGAAATTACGTGTGCTTGTAGTGGGTTGCGGAAATATGGGATCGTCTCACGCTATGGCATATCATACCATTGATGAATTCGAGATTTGTGGACTCGTTTCCAAGGGAAAGTCAAAACAAATATTAAATACGAAACTTGGCTTATGAATCGATAATTCAAAATTGGCTAATTACAACTCGCTCGCTTTTAAACAAATGTCTATTAAAGTTTTTGCTGCGTTATTTGCTGCGTTGCTTTCTGGCAGTATCCTCACCGGACATTCCTGAATTTGCTTTGAAGGTGAACTTAAAAAAAATGTTGAAATTTCTTCAGAGCCGTTTCCCGCTGTTTTACTTTGTCATTAAGCATCACCCTTCCAAAAACAAACACCATTCGTATCAAAACCGTACACTATACATTTACCTTGAAATCATAAATACCTCATAACCAAAATAAAACTTCAACGGCACTATTTTGGAGGCACCATGAACGATTTATACGGGTGATCAGCAATCCGCCAATCACCGCCATGTACCAAGCCATCAATAAATAATTGCTATGCTAAAAAACTATTTCAAAATAGCCTGGAGAAATTTGATGAAGAATAAAATCTTTTCTTTTATTAATATTTTTGGATTAACGATCGGGCTCGCAAGCTTCCTGCTTATCGCGTTGTATATTTTTGATGAATTCACATTCGATCGCTTTCATAAAAATGCCAATGATATTTACCGTATTGTTGAAGACAAAACCACCAGTGAAGGAAAGGAAACAAAATCTGCTGGTGCGGGATACCAGGTTTCCCAAAGAGCGGTAACGGATGTCCCGGAAGTAAAAGACGCTGCCCGTTTTACCACATTCGGAAGGTTGAATGTTGGCAATACAGAAAACACAAATGTCTTCTATGAAAACTTTACTATAGCTAACGAAGGGTTTCTTACAACGTTTGATTTTAAGTTATTGGATGGCGATCGCAACACGGCATTGGCCGCACCGCATTCAGTTGTTCTAACAGAGGAAACTGCAAGGAAATTATTTAATACGGTAGCAGTGTTAGGCAAAACAATAAAAATTGAGAGAGATAGTTCGCCTTATGAAATAACAGGTGTATTAAAAAACTTCCCATCCAATTCTCATCTTTCCTTTAATCTTCTTTTTTCTGAAACCAGTATCAGTGGCGATCAATTTAAAAAATTCGTCAGCTCCGACTGGAACTCCGGAACTTTTGCAACTTATTTTTTATTGGGCGATAAAGCCAACCCGGCGAAAGTGCAGGCAAAAATTAACCAGCTTGTTGCAGCCAGTACAGGTGGCAATGAAAAAAATAAAAGCACCCTCATTTTACAGCCGTTAAAAGATATTCATTTCTACTCCACAGACATTGAGAGCGCCGAAGTAAAAAAGGGTAATATCACTTACATGTATATTTTTTCAATCATCGCCATATTTGTATTGCTAATTGCATGCATCAACTATATGAACTTAACCACCGCAGGTTTTATCAACAGGGCAAAAGAAATTGCAGTACGAAAAGTAGCAGGCGCTTCAAGAAAAACTTTGGTAAAACAATTTCTTTCAGAAGCTTTTTTAATTACGGTGCTTTCTTTGGTATTTGCATTATTACTGGTTGAAATAGCACTTCCCTGGTTTAATGATTTTACTGAAAAGCAACTGACGCTCGGGTTCCATACCGATTATCGCATCTGGCTGGGCGTTGCAATAATTGTTTTAATCGTGGGAGGGTTATCGGGAATTTACCCGGCTTTATTTCAATCTCATTTAAAACCGCTGCAATTATTTAAAAATAAAATCAATATAGGTAAAGGAAATCTTTCGCTGCGCAAGTCATTAGTTGTATTACAATTTGCTCTTTCCATTATCATGATAATAGCTACTGCTGTTGTGTTTATGCAGATAAAATATGTAAACACAAAAGATATGGGCTTTAAAAAAGATCAGCTTGTTGTCGTGGATATCAATAGTGGTAAAGTGAGGCGTGGCGCTGAAACTATTAAAACAGAATTTTCAAAACTGTCGCAGGTAAAAAATGTATCAGTGAGCTCAAGGGTGCCGGGTGAATGGAAAGACATTCCAAAAATAAAAGTGAAGAATGAAAAAATACAGAACCCGCAGGGAGAGGATATGTATTTTCTTGGTGTAGATGACCAGTTTTTAAAAACATACCAAATCACTTTAGATAAAGGAAGAAATTTTTTAACTGCCAGCACTGCAGATTCTTCTTCAGTCATCATAAATGAAACCGCAGCGAAACAGTTGGGCATTACGGAGCCAAAAGAACAATTGATCGAAATACCCGGTGATGATCCATTTACCGCAAGAGTCATCGGCATTGTAAAGGATTTCAATTTCCAGTCGTTGCGTGAGCCATTGGCGCCAATGATTCTTGGCTTTCAAAAAAACTCTATTCAAAGCATTGATTATTTCACTGCCCGGGTAGCAACGAATGATGTAAGTAAAACACTTGCTGACATGAATGCAATACTGCATTCAATTGACCAGGATCATTTGTTTGAATATCATTTTCTCGATAAGCAATGGGATTTATTTTATCGTGAAGATCATGTAAGGGAAACCATTTTTATTATCGTTGCCATGCTCACGATTTTAATTGCATGTCTTGGCCTGTTTGGCCTGGCGACTTATGCTGCACAACAACGAATAAAAGAAATTGGTGTGCGAAAAGTGCTTGGCGCAAGCGTGAGCAATATCGTTACTATGTTATCGAAAGATTTTTTAAAGTTGGTTTGTATTGCAGCAATACTTGCTTTTCCTGTGGCATGGTTTGCTATGAATAAATGGCTGCAGGAATTTGCTTACAGAATACATATTGAATGGTGGGTGTTTGTAGTGGCTGCCCTGCTTGCATTGTTTATTGCATTGTTAACAATCAGCTTCCAGGCTGTTAAGGCGGCAATTGCAAATCCTGTTAAGAGTCTGAGGATGGAATAAGGAGAATAATTTTTCGGCTATTCGAAAATCCTTATCCCGTCTTTTGGTTTGTATAGTTTACTACATCTCCGGTACCGATTAACTTCGACTGCGGGAAGTATGCTGTATAAGATTTTTCCTCCCTAACTTTATTTCCTAAAAATAAAACATGGGCAAACTTCACGACTCAATAACACCTGCTCACAAAGAATTTATTGAAAAGCAGCATATATTTTTTGTGGCCACTGCTCCTTTAAGTGCCGATGGACGAATCAATCTTTCGCCAAAAGGGCTTGATTGTTTCAGGGTATTATCCGAAAATAAAGTCGCTTATATGGACCTCGTCAGCAGCGGGAATGAAACATCTGCGCATACTCTTGAGAATGGCCGTATTACAATCATGCTATGTTCTTTTGAAGGATCACCAAATATTCTCAGGTTATACGGTAAAGGATACACCGTGCTGCCCCGCACGGGTGATTGGGAAATGTATGCGCCTCATTTCAAAATATATCCAAGCACCAGGCAAATCATTGTTGCTGATATTGATCTTGTTCAAACCTCCTGCGGCTTTGGCGTTCCTCTCTTTGAGTATACAGGCGAGCGTGATATTCATTTTGAATGGGCAGCCAAAAAAGGAGAGGAAGGCCTTCGTGATTACATGCTGGAAAAAAATATGATAAGCCTTGACGGTTTGCCTACTGACCTGGGATCTAAAAAATGATCCGGCCGCAATTATCAAAATTTTCTACAAGGCTATACTGCGTTGCCGCTTTGTTTCTGAATAACATAGATATTAATGGCGCTTCTAACGGAGAACCCTAAATGCTTATATAAATTAATGGCATTTTCATTTGCAACTCTTACGTGGAGAAATGGAATTTCTTCGTGGGTTAGAATAGGTGACAACGTAAAGTACGAGATTGCCGCACCGCCGGTGCATTTATTTTAACAATAGTCTTATCCTGGCGGCTCGCAATGACGGGTACAGCGGGCTCACGGCATTGCGGGGAGACAAGACGAAGTAATCTCAAATGACATTGAAGCGAGAAAACAGTGTACGTCATTGCGAGGAGGTACGACGAAGCAATCTCATACTACGTTGAATTGAGCGCACAGTGCACGTATATATCTATGCCAAAAAAGCTCTGCAATTTCCTGGTTTAAGATCAGTTTGTAAAGTGTATTGTTACACCGTTATTTTTTTATTGAAAAAAAATGATGTTTCGGAATAAAATATTTAAAAAACGAACATTCACTGTATCAAAATCGAACAGTCATCCGTCCGCATGCAGCCTGTCCGTCCTTGATAATCACATGGATGAAATAACGGTATTGGTATTGTATCATGAACAGTACGGTTTGCATAACGGCGTATTCCCCGTAATAAAAACATATGTAAGAGAATAATTTTTTAACCAAAAATATTTTTTTATGAAAGTTAAATTCACAATTATGGTCATTCTTTCAAGCCTTTTCTTTTTTTCAATGGCGCAGAAGAAAAAAAATGACAATGGATTCCACACATTCCTTGGAGTTGATGTAGACAATACTTCAACGAAAACAAATGGTCTTTATGTTAACGGGGTCTATAAGGGATTTGCAGCCGAAAAGGCAGGCTTGAAGAGAGGGGACGTTTTAAAAGCGATTAATGAGAAACCAGTAAACACCTTTAATGAATTGGTCAATACCCTTGATCAATATGACCCCGGCCAAAGTGTGGAAGTAAGCTTTACCAGGAACAATAATCTGCAAAAGTTGAGGACAGATCTTAATGAGTATCCTGACTTCCTCAGGTATAATTCTCTTTTCTGGATAAACGACCTGAAAGATAAAGGAGTAAGTGAAGTGAAAAGGGCAAGGCTGGGAATCGATGTAGAACCGGTATGGGATAAATATGCCGTTGAAGTGACCGGTTTCACTAATGACTCCCCGGCAAAGCAGGCAGGGCTTGAAAAAGGCGACATCATTTTGAAAATGGATAATTATGAATTTGCTACGATGGAAGAACTGGTATATGATCTTTCCAAATTAAAGCCAGGCGATATTGCCAACTTAACGGTAATGCGTAGTGGTAAAGTTATTTCCTTACCGGCAACACTGGGTGAGGAGACTTATAATATATCGCACAATGGAAAAGATAAAACGAAGGACAAACAAAAAGATAAATAAATATTCCAGGGAATTAAATTTTTGAAAGAAAAAATCCCTCCCGTATTTATTTTAATTCGCCGGCTCAAATTCTATTGACTCAATATGATGATGTATTCCTTCAAGCACACCTTTGGCTAAGGTATTTTTGCTGAAATAGATAGACCTGTTTTTTCGTAGCTCTTCCAGTTCGGGACTGTAGTTAGCCACCACTATGCCTTTCGTTTTTCCTTTGAGCATATCCTTATCATTGCCACTGTTGCCGGCGGTAATGAAATGTTCCAGCGGAATTTTCCATTTGTAACTAAGGTAACGGACTGCACCACCCTTACTTGCACGAAAGGGAAGGAAGTCGAGATATTTATTTTCTGTGAGCAATATTTTAGCCCTGAGTTTCCGGTCGTCAAGAAACTTATGAAGATTCGCAATATCATCTTCGTTAAAATTCTTATCTACATAGTAACTTAATTTAAAACGCCATTGTGCAGCCGGTTCCTGCAAACGGATGCCACTAAATTTTGCCAGGGCCTTTTGCAATTCATTTCTTTTCCATTGGTAATCTATATGGCTCTCGTATCCATTATCCGGAATAAGTTTTTCTGTATAATAGATTTCGGAGCCTGCGGAACATATCAGTACGTCGGGGCGTGGCATGTCATAATCAACAAAAGCTTGTTGGGTAATTTCTTTATTTCGTCCACTGGCAACTCCAAATACTACTTTATTTTTATTATCAACAATCCATTGCTTCAATTCATGTAACCCATCTGATTTTACTCCAACTACGATAGTACCATCGAGATCAGAAATAATAAACAATTCGGCCTTGGCAAGTTTTTTT
>JBBSPK010000165.1:0-6262 GCA_038258875.1 Chitinophagales bacterium | reverse complement strand
AGATTGGGCATGGTTGACGCTGCCGAAATAATGGTGGAAGAAATAAATAAAAACCCGGATTCAAAAATGCAATGCCAGGCTTACACTGATGGTGTCAATGCCTATATTACCAGGCTTAACGAAAGAGAATTCCCTTTGGAATTTAAATTACTAAACTATAAGCCCGAACCTTGGACCATATTAAAATCGGCTCTTTTTTTTAAATATATGGCCTTTCAACTTGAGGGTCCTGGGGCTGACATGGAATTCACCAATACCCGTAATTTATTTGCGCAAAAAGATTTCGAAAAACTATTTCCCTTTTTCCCTGATTTGTTTAAGCCGGTTGTCCCCAACACACCGGAAAATCCCTACCCTGGGAAACCAGCATTCGACCTGTCTGTTCCTGCTACTGCCGATTCCTTATATTTTAGTAATGAAAACGATAGTGTGAATCCTGTATATGAAACTAAACGCACAAAAGGAATTGGCAGCAACAACTGGGCAGTAGGGCCTTCGAAGACCCGGAGTGGCCGGGCTATTTTATGTAATGATCCTCATCTCAATTTAACGCTGCCTGCCTATTATTACGAGATGCAGATTGTAGCACCATCATTCAATGTTTATGGCGCTACATTTCCCGGCATTCCATCAATTCTTTTTGGATTTAATGATAGCATTGCTTTCGGATTTACCAATTCCGAGCGTGATGTATCAGATTATTATAAGATTCGTTTTCGTGATTCGACTATGAACGAATATTGGTTCAATGGCAAATGGACGAAAGCTACTAAAAGAGTTGAATCAATTAAGATCAAGGGTAGAAAAACATTTTCTGACACAGTTGCTTCTACTGTACTTGGTCCGGTAAGGTGGGATAGAAGTTTTCCTACGCCCGTTCTTGCCGACAAAGACACATACCTTGCAATAAGATGGCAAGCCCAGGATGCGTCCAATGAGAGCTATGTGTTTTATTTGTTGAACCATGCTAAAAATTATAATGATTATCTCAAGGCCATAAAATATCTAAACTGCCCCGGATTCAACTGTATTTTTGCATCTAAATCCGGTGATATTGCACTCTGGCACCAGGGAGAATTTCCTGCAAAGTGGCGGGGACAGGGAGATTTTATTATGCCCGGAACCGACAGCACTTATATGTGGAGAGGAATAATACCGCAGGAAGAAAATCCGCATCAGAAAAATCCCGCACGTGGTTTTGTAAGCAGCGCTAATCAATTGCCGGCAGACGCAACTTATCCATATTATATGGGACGTAGATTCCCTCTCTATCGCGGATATATTATTAACCGGTACCTGGAGAGCATGCAGGATATTACCATTGACGATATGAAGAAAATGCAGGCTGATAATTATAGTGTAAAAGCTGAGTTTGTACGGAACATTCTAATCAAAACCGATGACAGCCGGCTTGACGAGGATGACAAAAAGTATTTTGAATTATACAAACAATGGAATAACCGGCAAGATGCAGATTCGAAAGGTGCCACTGTTTTTAATATTTGGTGGCAGGCATTGCAAGATACGATATGGAATGATGAAATTGAGCGCACTTCGTTGCTATTATACATTCCTGATGAACATACTTTGATTGAAGGCCTTTTGAAGGACACGGCATATTCTTTTATAGATAACATCAAGACTTCCCGCAAAGAAACGTTGCAGGATCAGTTGGTAGCATCTTTAAAAAAAGCTACTTCGATCTTAAGGAAGGAAGAAGCGGATGATAAACTGGAATGGGCGAAGTACAATGACACTAAAATTAGTCATTTGCTTGAGATTGGGCCTTTCAGCCGTTTCCACATTCCCGTTGGAGGGGGCGCTGATGTAATCCATGCAGTCACTGAATTTGGCGGTCCCAGTTGGCGGATGATTGTGCAACTTACGGACACAGTAGAGGCTTATGGTATTTATGCAGGCGGACAGAGCGGCAATCCCGGCAGCCGTTATTATGACAATTTTATTAACGACTGGGTAGCAAACAAATATTATAGTTTGTGGTTTATGCAGCCTGGAGAAGAAAACAGTGCCAGGGTAAAATGGAAAATGAACATGACACCTCAACCCTCAACAGACTAAATAATTATTGATCATGAAATTTTTACTTGCTGCTCTTATCATTGCGCTTCTTTCCTTCGTCGCCGGATTATATTTACCCTGGTGGACTATTGCAATCGCTGCTTTTATTACCATATTATTTATTCCCATGCGAAGCGGCAAAGCATTTTTAGCAGGCTTCTCAGGTGTATTTATTTTGTGGGCTTTGCTTGCTTACCTTATAGATATTAAGAATGAGCATATACTGTCAGGAAAAATTGCAGATCTGTTTCAGCTTGGAGGTTCATCTCTTATACTAATTTTTGTCACGGCATTTATTGGAGGATTGGTTGGTGGACTTGGGGCTATTTAATGGAAGTTATTTGAGAAAGAAAAAATTCAGCAGTGCTACGAATAGCGGGAGGACACTTTGAAATGTGCTCAATGATTTCCTTACCGGTTCCCTATTTTTAAATACATTCATCTTTGAAAAATTTTAGACAAATGAAAGGGACCAGATTTTGCGTCTGTGCGTTACTGTTACTGGCAGCTTCAATATTGTACGGGCAACCGTACCCAAGATTTAAAGTACTGGCTTTTTACAGCCATACAGTGAACAAGCGCATATTTATTTTGCGGATGATGCCATCCAATTTTTCAAAGAACTTACCGTGGGTAACGGTTTTGTATTTGACACCACCAGTAATATGGACGATCTTAATGATGAAAAAATCAAAGACTACCAGCTAATAATGTGGATCAATGATTTCCCGCACATAGGTTACAAAATTCTAAGACCACTATTCGTCGGGGTTTCAGGGAATGTTTTTATATTTGGAGTATGTATTCTGAAAACCCCGCCTGTAAGGGAAATACACAGGCAGACCTTCAAAATTATTCAGCTTTTGTACATATCTTCATCTGCAGTTTTTTTCAATTGGGTTAACGTTACCGGTGGGTCGATATAATGTTAACATGACAACAAACCCCATCGTTGGCGGTAATATCTAATAATCATGGAAACAAAAGATCTAATAATCAAAATCAATGAAATTGAAAAAACGTTACCTACAGATGGAGCTAAATGGAATAATTATAATTGCCAATCCTTTTTTATCACTACAATACAATTTATAAAAAATTATGTTGGAAAGGATACTGAATTTTACAAAAATCTTGAGAGTACATATGGAGACAGAACAAATAATGCCGGAACAAAAAGAGCATGGGTTGCAAAAGAAGTTTTAGACTCATTAAGGAGCTACTTAAATTTAAATCTCGAAGTTAGCAGAACAGAAAATTATAACATACAAGCTGATGTTATTAATGACTTTATGTTACAAGCGATAAAGCTTGCTACCGATAAATCATTTCATCCTGCTGCGGCAGCAATTTTAATGGGTGCTACATTGGAAGAATTTTTAAAAAAATTAGCAGCAGAAAAAGATATTGATTTAGAGAACATTAATAAAACTATTGATCCTATTGCTAAAAAGCTTTATGAAAAAAAGATAATTACCAAACAAGACATAAAAGACCTCACTTCTTGGGCTGGAATTAGGAACGAAGCAACTCATGGAAACTTTGAAGAAGTGAATGACAGAAAAAGAGTTCTAAATGCGATTGAGGGAATTAATTTATTTATGCGAAAATATAGCGGCAGCTAATATAATAACACTTTCAACTTACTTACCAGTCGTAGCCACCCCGACATTCCTTAATTACAATTTCTATCCATGTAGCGAAGTCAGCATCCTAAATTCATCTTCGTGTGACTAATAAAATCTGGCGGATGAAAAACTTTTATATCTGGTAAGCATAAGATTCATTTCAAATGAAATTTTACTACTACATTGTACATGCGGGAAGCTTGCGACAAAATGCAAGATGACCAGATTTGGGAGAGTTTGAGGAATAGGTTAGATTTAGGATTACAAATTAACTGTAATTCTAAAATTTAT
This sequence comes from Chitinophagales bacterium, assembly GCA_038258875.1. Taxonomy (GTDB): domain Bacteria; phylum Bacteroidota; class Bacteroidia; order Chitinophagales; family Chitinophagaceae; genus Ginsengibacter. The sequence goes on along the minus strand of JBBSPK010000165.1, from coordinate 2,264 downwards.
GGGAATTCTTAACTTCATGAAAGGCTTTTTCAAAGCTGGTTCCCACCCCAGGGTATCAACTGTTGAGACCATAGTAAGTTCTCCGCAAATGATACAATTTTCTTTCCTGGATAAATATAAATTGAGTTATGATCATATCTTAGTATTTACCGGGCTCCTCTTAAAGTTCAATGATAAAATTGCAATGGGTAAAAAACTGACTATCCCCTCAACCCAAAAACATTCGGCTTTTGTTTTAAAAATTAATGGGCCATGCTGGCAAACTTCTCAGGGAAGAAGTTCAATTGCAATAAAATTCAATTCCATTGAAGAGAGGGAAACCTTAGCAAATTGTGACTTTTCAAATGAAATATTTTACATTGAAAATTAAATATTGAGAGGGTAAGTCTTATTATTTTTTTATTTTCTATTTCTTCCACATCAGGAAGCTGATATTTGGCCTGTGATTTTTTGCCTCTGCCAATCTTCTTAAAAATTAAAAATATCCCGAACAATAAAAGAAGCGACTTCCTCCCACTTACCTGGAGGAGTATCTGTTTATTGATAGGTAATGATGAGTTGGGAGATTTGTATTTTCGAAAGGGGTTATGGTGGGTGGAGAATGTGTATTTTCCGGTTTAACTTACAAAAAACTGTTTTATGGAATTTGGACGTGTGGAACCCGAAGAATTGGACAATGTTGACTTCAGCCTTCCCGGCGAACCTCTCTTTAATAAAAACATTTTAAGCGGTAGAAAAAATAAAAATGCAAGAGTATATGTTGGTTGCGCCAAATGGGGCAGATTGGAATGGGTGGGAAAGATCTACCCGGAAAAAACAAAGGAAAAAGATTTCCTGCAACATTATGTGCAGCATTATAATTCAATTGAGCTGAACGCAACACATTACAAAATATATGGCCCCAGGGGCATTGAGAAGTGGAAAGAAAAAGCTGCCGGCAAAGACTTTTTGTTTTGCCCGAAGATGTATAAAGGCGTTACGCATTTTGGGAGGCTTACCGGGAAAGATTTTTTAACAACCGAATTTCTTCGCGGTGTGCTGGCATTTGAAGAAAATTTGGGGCCGATATTTATACAGGTTAGTGATGCTTATTCTCCCAAACGTAAGGAAGAGCTTTTTTCATTTCTACAATCCGTACCAACAGATATCCAGTTCTTTCTCGAAGTCCGCCATCATGATTGGTTCGTAGGTGATACAGTGAAGGAGTTGTTTGAAAAGTTACACGCATTACATATTGGAGCTGTCATAACAGACACGGCCGGCAGAAGAGATTGTGCACACATGCATATAACCCTTCCAAAAACATTTATACGCTATGTTGGCAACAGCCTGCATCCAAGCGACTATACACGTATTGATGCCTGGGTAGAGCGAATGAAATATTGGTTAAACAGAGGCATAGAGGATATTTATTTTTTCATGCACATGCACAACGAAGCAACGTCACCGGAACTCACTGTGTACCTCGTGGATAAAATGAATAGTGAATGCGGATTGAATCTGATCAAGCCATCATTTGTAGATAAGAAAAATGAAAGTGCCTCGCAATAAATCATTTTTGTTTTCGTAGCTTATACGCTTCTTCCAAAGCCGATTTTACTAACTTCCTGTTTGCTTTATCGAGATTAATCGTTGTCCATCCCTGTCGTCCCCATCCGTTAGGAATAGCAAAGATCACATCGCTTTTTGGCGGACAAAAAAATAAACTGAACCTGTGGCGTGAATCTTACGTTGAGCGTTTTGTCTTTCGCGGAAAGCGTCGCAAATATTTTCTTCTTTACGGTGAAAGCGGTTCTATTGAAATGCGGTTGCTCACCGGTTCCTTCTAACGAAAGTGCCAATTGTTTTGTCTGTTCTGGTGAAGGCATAGGCTAAGTTAGTGAATAGATTATTTCGTAAACACAAGAATCAATCAATGATGAACCTGCTGCCTGGTGAGAATGACCATACGATTCGTTATCGGTGATTTAAATTAAATTACGATATTCACATAGCAAAACTTGCAATCTTCGCGGAACATTATTGCATGAAGATTAGCAACGATGAGCTTCCTGCTTTTACGGTTATAAATAATATATAGTTTATTATTTTAAGTGCTTTGTATTTTTTCTTTGGCTTAGTTCTTTGCTGCATTCAATGAATAAATGCGAATTTATAATATTGTTGTAAGGGTGTTTGAAAATTGAATTTTTTCATGGGTCTGTTGTTTAATTTTCGTTCTGCTGATTTTATTTCTTCTTTTGTTACAAAATTAAAATCTGTTT
>JBBSPK010000164.1:0-6266 GCA_038258875.1 Chitinophagales bacterium | reverse complement strand
TTTTCAATGGCTTCCTTTAATCCTGCATCATCATATCCTGCGCCTTCTGTTCCCAAATCACGAACTGTTGTAAAGCCTGCCATCAATGTTTTTTCCGCATGAACGGTAGCCCTTGCAACACGCTCTGCCCTTGATTCTTTAAGCACCTGGTCGTTCCAGCTTGTTTCATTATAGGGATGAAGAAAAAGATGGCTGTGCCCTTCAATTAGCCCCGGCAAAAGTGTGCATCCCTTTAAAATAATTGTCTTTGCTTTTTTCGGTTGTTTGGTTAAAACTCCTGCAAATTCAATGGTATCATTTTTTACAATTACCACCCAGCCTTCGTGCATTTGTTCACCGTCAAAAACACGGTCGGGTTGTAAAACATAAACCGAATCATTACTTAATTGCGCAAAAGAAAAGATGGGGATGATAGCGAAATAAAAAAGTGTCTTTATTGTTTTTGTCAATTGCTTAATCATATTTATAAGGTTTGAAATTGGCAGTCAGGACAAACTGTAACCAACGTGAAATTTGGAAGTAAAGTACAAAATATTGCATTCTTATTTGCCCGCGGGATTTGCGAATTGAAGAGCTGACTGTGCCGGGACTTATTTTGTTTTGCAGCCTTTGTTATGTCAATCTCCTGGTGTGCAATGGCATTTTTTTTATGACTACAATTTGCCCGAGGTGATGGTGCGTATGCTCAATAACTCCGTTAAGATTTCTATAGTAGTTCCCATATTTTTCACCTGCAAAATCTCCCCAAAGTTTATTCTTCGGTACTTGTTCAATTAAGCCGGAAAGGATTTCTGCATTTCGCCCATGTCTTGTTCAACAAATTTTCCAATCAACCTTAAATAGAATTGGGGGGTGATCAAAACTATATTATCATGGGCATCGAGCGGGTTTCCCTACAATACTTTCAACACAGCGTGAACATAATAATTTGTATGATAAACGAGGGCTGCAATAGTATTTAAAGAACAAACTTTTGTTGCGGCTTGTTGCCACGTTACATCCCCCAAATTTTCTTTAAGGATTGATGAAGTCCGGTTTCTGCCAAAATAAACCCCTCTCAGGTTCTTCGCTATCTGTTCTGGTAAAGTCATTGTCGTTGAAAGTTTCGGCTCACCCGCAAAAATTAAAAATATTCACACAGCCTGCTCCCTTTCGGCACTTCAAATGCGGAAAATAATTTAGCATTTTAAAGAAAGAACACAACATTTCGGGAATAATCAAGAATTTATTTTCTGTACAAAACACAACCCTTATTTTTGCGGCGGAGAGATGGCAGAGCGGTCTAATGCGGCGGTCTTGAAAACCGTTGAAGGTCACACTTCCGGGGGTTCGAATCCCTCTCTCTCCGCTGAAGGCACTACATACGCACAAAAAGCCCGCAATATGAATTTGCGGGCTTTTTATTTTGAATGGTAGCCAGTCACCTGAAAATTAAGAGATATTTAATTCACATTGCGATAGCTTTAAGAAATTCTTCCTTTTTTCTCCTGGCAACATCAAGGGTTACATGATTATTCATGAGCACCTGCCCTCCATCACCTCTTATATATTTTTCCACGGCATTTTTATTGATAATATGAGAGTGATGAATCCGTATAAAAATGGAAAGAGGCAGCAGTTCTTCAAAATCTTTTAACGTTTTTGAGACCGTTAGTTTGTATGAATTTTTTAAAAAGATGATTGTGTAATTGCTATGTGCTTCGAGGTAAATGATGTCGCTCATTTCAATAAATTGTAATCCTTCCATTGAGGGTATCGCAATACGCTGGTGCTCTTTTTTCTCATTCATTAAATTTTGAAGCAACAATTCCAGGCGATCATTATTGCCTGATTGCATTCTTTTTTCCGATGCTTTATCAACGGCAATTTTTAAATCATCAACCTCAACGGGTTTAACTAAGTAATCCAGTGCGCTGAATTTTATTGCTTTTATCGCATAATGATCGTAAGCGGTGATAAATATCAATTCAAAATCCCTGTTTCGTAATTGATGTAACATGGTAAAGCCATTCATCCGCGGCATTTCAACATCAAGAAACACAATGTCTGGTCTTGTTTCTTCTATTTTCTTTATCCCTTCTTCACCGCTTTCACATTCAGCAATGATAGCTACCTGAGCACAATACTTAGTGAGCTTTTGCCTCAATGCATTTCTGCTGCTACTTTCATCGTCAATAATAATGGCTGTGAGCATTTTTTAATTATTTACTGATTTACCAGGTTTACTTCAACTCTTGTTCCTACGGGATGATGCTGTTCGTCATAAAGATCAATAATCTTCACAGAACCATTATTATTACGGTTAAAAAGATTAATGCGCTCAGTGGTTATTTGCAAACCCATTGATTCATGCGAAGGTTTATTTAATTGCTTATACGCTGCAGCCTTCACCCGTCCAACACCATTATCCTGGATTACGTAATGAATATAATTTTGCGTAACAGAAACATTGATAAGTAATTCTTTACGCGGTTCAGTTTTATTTAGCAAACCATGATGAATGGCATTTTCCACAAAAGGCTGAATGACTAACGGCGGTACCTTGTAATCGCCGCTGAGTATTTCATCCGAAACATTTACCTGGTAAGAAAATTTTTGATCGAGGCGCAATGCTTCAAGCTCGAGGTATACCGTCAGCGTTTCCATATCTTTCCAGCAGGGCACTACATTTTTTTTAGATGTTTCCAAAATAGAACGTATAAGCTTTGCAAATTTGGCCAGGTATTTAGTTGCTTTTTCTTTATCATCATTTTGAATAAAATTATCAATAGAGTTGAGGCAGTTAAAAATAAAATGCGGGTTCATCTGGCTGCGTAGCGCCTCCAGCTTAGCTTCCGCAAGCTTTTCATTAATACCCATTACTTCTATCCTGGTCTCCTGCAGTGATTGTTCTGATTCGATGGCTTTTATTTTGTTGGCCATCAAAGTGGCGATAGTGCTCAACACCTGTACATGTTGTTGGGTAAAAAAATTCTTTTCGGGGTGTTCACTGTCTATCACACCTATCAGTTCATCATTATAAACCACAGGCACTGTTATTTCGCTAAGCCTCTCCATTTCGTCTATTCTATAGCGTGAGTCTTTCGAAGTATCCGGTATCAACACAGGATGCTTCGTTTGCATTACGTAACCAACAACCCCCTGGCCCGGGCTAACATCAAAATACCTTTTTTTGATTTCTTCTGCAGAACCTTTGGGACCATAGCCTGCCTGCTGAATCATTTTTGTGCGGTCACTGTTCCACAGGTAAATCATACAATCTACAAAACCCAACCTGCCTATTAAATTTTTTGCCACATCCCATAATACATCATCTGTATTGTGCTTATCAATCAAAGAAGAAGAAAAATAATTCACAATCTGCTCCAGCTCCAATTTATTTTTATATCGTTCGGCATTTAATTGTTGCACCTTTAGTTTCTCTGCCTCAACAGCCCGGATGTTTCTTATACGCCATTTTACAAATTGATATGCCATGAGAATTATGCAAAGAGCGATTAAAGAAATGAACCACCATGTTTTCCAAAATGGTGGTGCGATAATAATGGCGAAAGAGGTGGTTTTTGCTGTGGTGCCACCTTTACCGGCTTTTACTGAAAAAACATAACTGCCTGGTTGCAGGTTGGTGTAACTGGCAAAATTGCGAGTATCAGCGTTTACCCAATCATTGTTCACTCCACTTAGCTTGTAATTGTATTCGGTTTGTTGCAGGTTTGAGAAATTCAAAAAAGCAAATTCAATCGTAATAAAGTTTTGCGTGTAGTTAAGCCGGACGGGCTCGTTGATGTATAACAATGAATCAATCGGTACAGGCTTGTCAAAAACGTTGAAGCCGGTAATTTCAATCCCGCCATTTTTATTTAATCGACTGACTTCCTTTTGCGGGTCAAAAGAAATTATTTCCGAAGAGGTCGCCGTAAGCCACCTGCCATTTTGCAAAGTATAAAAACCAGTTGTTTTGAAAGCAGAGTTAATAATGCCCGGCTCGATAGAGTAACGAATAAAATTCTTAGTTCCCTTGTTGAATTTGTACAAACCATAAGCGGTAGTAAACCAGAAATTATTTGCCGCATCTTTTTTAATTGCATAAATGCTGGCCGAGGGTAGCCCGTCACGCATTGTTACATGAGAAAATTTATTTGTAGCCGGATAAAAAAAGTTCAGGCCCCCGAACTCTGTCCCTATAACAAGCATACTGTCGTTATATTCTTCGACGCCTTCAATTGTGTTGGCCGAAATGGATTGCGGATCATTTTCACCAGGTAAATACACAGCCGAAAACATTCGCTGTTTTGTATCAAATTGTTTAAAACCCGTATTAGTGCTTACCCAGCAACGCTGCTTACTATCAAAAAAAATATTTAACACCGGGGCAAATATTTGTTCGGGGCCATTCACCGTGTCCTTGTAGGCATAAAATTTTTTTTCTTTTTTATTCCATTCTGCGATCTTGCCATCATGCAATCCTATCCAGATATTTCCGGCGTTATCCTTCGCCATACAGCGGATGGTTTTATTGTTTGTTTCCGGAGGACGAATGGGACGAACCGTTTCGGTGAGTGGGTCATAAATATGAATATAGCCATGCTGGCACCCTGCCCAAATGGTACCGTCGTCATTTTGGATAAAACTCCATACCAGGTTATATTCAAACGGCTTTGCATACACGATATTCTTTTTAAATTGCCAGTTACTGTCAAATAGCGTTATACCGCCTCCCCATGTGCCTGCAATAATATCTCCATTAGCTGCCTGGATGAAACAATCAATTTCATTTTTGGGTAATGATGATGGATTACCTTCCTGATGATGCACCGATTGAAAAAATTGGCGATAGGGGTTGAAAATATTAATGCCCTTATCAGTGCCCAACCAAATGTTTTCTTCAGTATCCTGGAAGATGCACCAGATAATATAATTATAATGCAGGCCCTCCTTATTTTTTTCATCGTTAATTATTTTTAAAAACGAATCATCTTCCGGGCGGTAACACCACAGTCCCGCATTCTCCGTGCCGATCCATACCCTGTTATGATTGTCTTCATAAAAACATTTTACATTTAATATCACATCCTGGTTTGGTGCAGAAATTTTAGCATTTTTGCTATTTGCCAGGGAATAAGTGGAAATTTTATTTGAAAGCGGATTGTATTTATAAAAAACGGGTTCATTTGTACTGATCCAAATATTATTCCTGCTGTCCTTCATAATAGCAGTGAGCTTTTTTTTATCAAATACCTGCAGCAGTGGATTATGCAAGGGGTTGTAATTATGCGTGTAAAGCTTTTTTGTTTTTTTATCGAAGAGGGATAATCCGGTGTAATAATTAATAAGCCATGTTTTTTCATTTAAGGTATCTATAAAACTTACTTTGCTTTTGTTGGGATCAAGCAAATGTTGGCAAAGTGAGAGGGCGGTAATATTCTTTTCACGGGTGTTATATTTTAAAATTCCAAAATCGCCAACCAACCATGGATTATTTGCAGAATCGGTGTAATGGTCAAATTTGAAATTACTTTTCTGCCAAATGCTATCAATCCTATACAACGTAAAGCGGCTTTTTTGAAGGTCAAATTTTTGAATATCAGGATTGGTTATCCAGAGGCAATTATTTTTTTTATCTGCGTAAAGGTCCGCCGATCGTGTATCGGTTATACCGGCGGGATTGTTTAAATCGTAACGATAGTCTACAAACCGGCTGCCATCATAACGCTGAAGTCCATTTGGACTTAATATCCAGATAAAACCCTTGCCATCCTGTACAATGGTCTTTACCTCGGAATGCAACAAACCGTCAGGTTGATCAATGTGGCGGAAAATATAAGTTGAATTTTGCTGCGCCAAACATGGATCGTTTTGTGCCATTAAAAAAATTACCGGCCAAATAATGAATTTGAAAATTAAGTTGGAAGTGAAAAAATTTTTAAAGTGCATCCTTTTATTTGAATGATTAGACTTACCCCATCCTGGTCTCCGAGGAGAAAAAATAAAGAGTATTATACAACAACCGTTCTTCCTTCCTATTAAATTTTAAGCCCGAGCAATTAAAAAATATGGCTAAATAAATTTAAAGTATTAGCCAGAGGGGACACAATTTTAAATGTATCCTAAACCAATTCAGGTTTTCATTTCTCCTGCCATTTTTTTACGGTTATTGAATCGCCAACAGAAAAACTCATTAAGTCTTCTCCCAATACCAACGGCCCTTGATAATTCACTTTGGTACGTTTCATAATTTCGTCCGTCGTGCTTCCATACAGTCTTAC
>JBBSPK010000163.1:0-6326 GCA_038258875.1 Chitinophagales bacterium | reverse complement strand
AGAAAAGATATCCATACGGCTACTGCTTCAAAAGTTTTTAATGTTGATGAAAATGATGTTACAAAAGAAATGCGCTACAAAGCCAAGAGTGTAAACTTTGGAATTATTTATGGGCAGGGTGCTTTCGGTCTTGCAGAAAATCTTAATATCGGCAGAAGCGAAGCAAAAGAAATTATTGAGAATTACAAAAGACAATTTGCCAATATTCAAAAGTATATGGATGAATCGATAAAATTTTGTAAAGCTAATGGCTACGTTGAAACGCTGATGGGGCGTAAGCGCTGGTTAAAAGACATTAACTCCTCCAACTTTACCGTTCGCAGCTATGCAGAACGAAATGCCATTAACTCGCCTATACAAGGCACAGCAGCGGATATGATAAAGCTTGCCATGATTAAAATTCACAATGAATTTCAAAAATATAATTTCAAATCGAAGATGATCATGCAGGTCCATGATGAACTTGTTTTTGATGCACTTAAAACTGAAGTGGAAGAAATAAAGCCGATTATTATTGAGTGCATGCAAACCGCCTTATCACTTCCAAATGATGTACCGGCAGACGCAGAAATTGGTGTAGGCGATAACTGGCTGGAAGCTCATTGATTAGAAAAAATTTCCTGGTTGAAGATCCCAATAAATTTAAGCATAGAATCGATAAGTTGGTATTTTGCCAACTAAATATTATTTTTGTTGGAGATTTTGAAAAATCTTGCTTTAATGCTGATAGTTTACTTAAATAAATTAAATAATTTTTCAAAAAGACATGCTGATGCACGTAAAAGTTTATCTGTATGGAAATTGGTGGTAGAAAAAGTAGCCTGGAAGAAGAAACAAGATGTACTTAACGATTTTCCAAAGGCTAAAATGATTAAAAATAACCGGGCAAGATTTGAAATTGTCCATAACACATATCGGTTGATTGCTCATATCCACTATGCTGATGAAATTGTTGAAATAAGATTTATAGGCACACACAATGAATATGATAAAATTAATCCCGAAAATATTTAAATAAATTTTATGCCTGCACAACAATGGTTTTTAATTGATAATGAAGTTTCTTACAAAAAAGCAGTTAATCGTTATGAACAGATTCGCGAAACATCAAAAGGTTCGCAGAACTATAAGGAAAAAATGCTTTTAGCTTATCTTATTAATAAATATGAAAATAGTCGTTGGACATTTCCGGATATTGATCCCGTAGAGATTATTAAAATCAGGATGGAAGAGTTCGGTTATAAGCCTTCTGACCTCGCAAGAGAATACGGAGATAAAGGTACTATAAGCAAAGTCCTTAATTATAAACAACCTCTATCACTCACTATGATAAGACTGTTTAATAAAATGCTCCGGATTCCTGCTGAGCTGTTAACTAAAGAATATAAACTTTCTTCTTAGTCATTTTATAACAATTGTCTTTCTCAAAAAATATTCTTTCATTTCTCCAAAGCCTGGATCTTCAGATTGTGCTTCCGGAGAACGTAGAAGTGATGAATCCTTTTAATAATGAGGTAATATTTAATCTCTGCAAACAATTTTACGATAAATTTTACAGCGATAATAATCCACGGCATTTTATACTGGGAATTAACCCCGGCAGATTTGGAGGCGGAGTAACGGGAATACCGTTCACCGATCCGATAAGACTGAATGATGATTGCGGTATTGAAAATAATTTTCAAAGAAGACAAGAGTTAAGCTCCGTTTTTATTTATGAAATGATAAAAGCATTTGGAGGCCTGAAAACTTTTTACGGCAAATTTTATATTTCGGCGATAAGCCCGCTGGGTTTCACAAAGGAAAATAAAAACATGAATTTTTATGATGACAAAAAATTAGAAAATAGTCTTAAGGAGTTTATTATTGATTGTATTGAAAAGCAGTTTGCATTTGGCCTAAACCGGGATGTAGCTTTCTGTCTTGGAGAAGGAAAAAATTTTAAATATTTGTCTGCTTTAAATGACGAAATGAAATTTTTTGAAAGGGTTGTTCCTTTACCACACCCGCGATTTATTATGCAATACAAGCTAAAAAAGAAAGAGGAATATATTCAGCGGTATCTTCGTGAATTAAGGATTCAAATTAAGATTTAGGAATTAATAGTCACACCGTTGTCTTTTTTGACTTTGGCTTATTATGAAACCTACACTAATATATTGTTATGATGCTTACTGTGGCTGGTGCTACGGCTTTAGTGAGGTGATGAAAAAAATTTATTCCGAATATAAGAACAACCTGGAGTTTGAAGTACTCTCCGGTGGCATGGTATTACCGGAAGAACCTGTATCTATAGGAGCCACCGCAAAATATATTGAAAGCTCTTATAAACGTGTAGAAGAAATAACCGGAATAAAATTTGGCGAAGATTATTTATGGCATATAAAACACCCCGAACAGAGCGATTGGTTTCCCCATTCTGAAAAACCGGCCATTGCATTGTGTGTTTTTAAAGAATACTTACCTGGACAGCAAGTGAGCTTTGCCGCTGATTTGCAATACGCGTTGCATTTTGAAGGCCGTGATTTAACTGATGATGAATCTTATCGCCTTATTGTTGAAAAATATAATATTGATGCCGCGGATTTTTATGGACTGCTCACCGAGGAAAAATATAAAGAGGAAGCCTATTATGAATTTGCGTTATGCAAGCAACTAAATGTCACCGGCTTTCCCGCTCTGTTTCTTCAATTAAGCGAAACAAAATTTCACATGATTGCCAAAGGATATACTCCGTTTGAAAGCTTAATTGAACGAATTAAAATTGTTTTAAAAGAAATACATCCTGGTTAGCTTAATCTGCTTTCTTTTCAGCCTTCTCGCCATTCTTAACAATGTCACCTGTCTTTGAAACTACATTATTTATGATCGTTCTCCAGTCATCTTTTTGTCTTAGTAAAAATTCAAGATCCATGCTAAAATGCTTGAACTCCTCCTTTTGTGCATTTTGCATGATAGCTTTTGCATCCTTGTTTTTTTCCACACTTATTCTTTGCTCATACCAGTTAATGGCATCCGCTTCTTCAATCAAAGATTGAATCATTCTTGCGAAAGTCCTGGTTTTTTGGGAAAGCTCGGCGGCTGGTTCGTGATATTGTTCTGTAGGCATCTGTATGTTTTAAGAACACAGTACCCACAAATGCAAGGCCATTTATTTGCAATTAATTTTAATTGCCGGGATAATGGAGATGGTTTGCTGCAATGGAAAAAAAACCTACAGTTTAATTTTTTTCAACTTTGACTCAAAGTACATGATCACGTGAGAAGCGATAAGAAGTTCAAATACAATTTCTTTAATAATCATAGGATAAAATTTACATGGCTCTTTATTACCTATTAAACGCACGGTTTTTACGTTTATTACATTCCTTTTATTTAGCAACGGCCTCATCATGAATACAGCTATATACGAATAAGATCTTTATGAAGTTTTCTATCTTCTGCAATGAAGTGCGACGATAATCACAACTTAAGGTTGAATAGGGCATGTGTTTTGTTGATGAGTTTAAAAAAATAATTATGTTGTTTAAATTATGTCCCCTATTTTAATCACATTTTTTTTAATAGCTACAAGTTGGTCATACGCCCAGCTAAATAACGACAGGGCTGATACGATGATTAAAACCGCTGCTCAGGCAATTGACCTTCCTGAACCTTATGCTACTCCTGCCGTAAGAAATAATTCAAGAGTTATAGGATGGCCCGCGGGAAAAACACCGTTTGCTCCTGCCGGATTTAAGGTTACAACATTCGCAGATAGCCTGGATAATCCACGATGGATGTATGTGGCACCTAATGGAGACATTTTTATTTCGGAAGCCAATACGATAAGTGATGGGTTTGCAAAAACTACTGGTGATAGAACTAAAGATAAAAGCAACAATAGCATTCTTATATTCAGGGATGCGAATGGTGATGGTGTTCCAGAAATTAAAAAAATTTTTATGACAGGATTGAACCGCCCCTTCGGAATGATTATCCTGGATAATAAATTTTATGTCGCAAATACTAACGCCATATTAGTTTTTCCTTATAAAGAAGGGCAGACAGAAATTACCGCTGCGGGTACTAAAATACTTGACCTTCCTGCCGGGGGGTATAATAATCACTGGACAAGAAATTTACTTGCAAGCCGTGATGGTTCGAAAATATATGTAACGGTAGGTTCGGGAAGCAATGTTGCAGAACATGGAATTGACAATGAAATACGGAGAGCAGATATACTGGAATAAACCCGGATGGAACTGGTGAAAAAATTTATGCGAGCGGACTTAGAAACCCTGTTGGATTGGGATGGGCTCCGGGTACAAATACTTTATGGACGGCGGTTAATGAAAGAGATAATCTTGGAGATGAGCTCGTCCCTGATTACACAACCAGTGTAAAGGAAGGCGGATTTTATGGTTGGCCATATTCCTATTTTGGTAAAAATGAAGATCCAAGGAGAGCAGGTGAGCGGCCTGACCTGGTACAAAAAGCAATAGTACCAGATGTGCCTCTCGGTGCACATACCGCATCGCTGGGCCTCGTTTTTAATGAAAAAAATTATTTTGATCCCAAATATGCGGGCGGTCTTTTTATTGCCCAACACGGTTCATGGAACAAGAGTGAACTCTCGGGGTACAAAGTAGTATTTGTTCCTTTTAGAGATGGGAAACCAGCAGGACCTATGCAGGATTTCTTAACAGGATTTATTGTTGATGAAAAGAGTAATCGCGTTTATGGGAGACCGGTAGGTGTTATTTTTACTCATGACGGCTCACTACTCGTGACCGATGATGCAAGTGACAGGATTTGGAGAATTACCCAGGATTAAAAGTGATTAAAAATTTCCAAATAACCATCGGCGGGTTTTTCTTCAAACATGAAAATAAAAAAAACCTGCAGAAAATAAATTCCTGCAGGTGTATCAATATTAAACCTTCGCCTAATAGTTTATTAAAGCTAAAACCAGCTACCCGCCCATCTTTCATTTGTATTTTTATCGATCTTTCTCCTTCTCCTGGCTGCCTGCCTGCGATGTATCAACATAGTAATTAACATTAATGGCATAAAAATAAAAGTCAGCGGAGGTATACCCATCATCGAAATCCATCTGCCTCCGTATTGCCTGCGCATTGGGCGTTTAAGCCTTTCGGCAATCAGGTACATACTCGGTACAATTACCAATGTCATAAAAAATGCAAAAGCCAGTCCAAATATAATTGTCCATGACAACGGCTTCCAAAACTGGGCACTATCTCCTCCAAAAAAGATATGAGGATTCAAATCTGCAAAAAGTGTAACAAAATTTATATTGAACCCGATAGCCAGCGGTATTAATGCAAGCATAGCTGCGAGTGCCGTTAGCATTACGGGAATAATTCTTGTTTTACCGGCTTGTATTACAGCCTCTCTTGTTTTCATTCCACGGCTGCGCAATTCATCGGCAAATTCAATTACCAGTATTCCATTTTTCACCACGATACCAGCAAGCCCTACAATACCCAGGCCCGTCATAACCACGGATACCTCCATACCTGTAATACCAAAGCCCAACAACACGCCAATAATGCTGAATATTATTTCAGTTAAAATTATTACCGATTTACTTACGGAATTAAATTGTAAGACCAATATTAAAAGAATCAACATTAATGCATAGACTAAAGCCTGGAAAAGAAAAGCTCCTGTTTCTGCCTGCTGTGCGCCTTCCCCGGTTTGTTCGATGGTAACATTTGGTTCACGATTATTGAAATTATCAATAGCAGTTTTGATGTTTTCATTCACTGCCGTAGGTGTATAACCGGTAAGCACATTCGAAAATAACGTGATTACGCGTTTTACATTTTTTCGCTTAATACTTCCGTAAGTACTTGTGTAATCCACATCAACCAAACTACTTATGGGGATTTGCTTTACAGCACCGCCCGCAGCCTGGTCACGATACACAACTTTCATATTCAACAATTCAGTAAGGCTATTGCGCTGTATTTCACTGTTGCGTAATTGTATCTTATATTCATCTTCCCCATCTTTTATTTTGGAAACTTCCCTGCCAAATAATGCGGTACGCAATTGCTGCCCGATTTGCGCTGTTGATACGCCTTCTATTTGTGCACGCTCGCGGTTTATTTTTAAAGTTATTTCAGGATTAGTGAGATCCACATCCATTTTTAATTCCTCAACGCCCGGAATCTGGATGCTGTCAAGATATCTTTTTAACCCCCTGGCCGTTGATGTAAGCTTATCAAAATCCTCACTTTGCACTTCTATATTTATCGGTGGATCTGTTGGAGGGCCGCCGTTTTCCTGGTCAACAGACACCTGTGCACCCGGTATTCCTT
>JBBSPK010000162.1:0-6402 GCA_038258875.1 Chitinophagales bacterium | reverse complement strand
CAATGGTGCATAAACTCTGCAAAAATTCGAAATGTTTTAAGATGCATTTTAGTTTTCGCCGCCTAACTTTGAAGACATGCAGACTTACCGGGAGATTTTACAAAAAAAATTTAGTGCTGAATACGATAAACTCAATCCTGAGCAACGCAAAGCCGTTGATTCAATTGAAGGTCCCGTAATGGTCGTTGCCGGGCCGGGCACCGGTAAAACACAGATACTTGCTGCACGCATCGGAAAGATTTTATTGGAGACGGACGTATTGCCGCAGAATATTTTATGCCTTACCTATACTGAGGCAGGAAGCCTTGCAATGCGCCGTCGTCTTTTGAAATTTATAGGCCCCGATGCTTACCGGGTAAACATCTACACGTTCCATGCTTTCTGTAACGACGTTATCCAGGAAAATTTATCAATGTTCGAAAAAACAGCGCTTAACCCTATCTCAGACCTTGAACGAATAAGAATTTTTAAAACGCTTATTGATGGTTTTGATAAAACCAATATTTTAAAAAAATATCGTGGAGATGTGTATTTCGAGATCAGGAATATGCAGCAATTATTTTCTGCAATGAAGCGCGAAGGATGGTCATCCGAATATATAACTGAGCGTATTCATGTTTACCTGGAACGCATTAAAGACGACGATAAATTCAGGTATAAAAGCTCAAAAAAGGGAGAGTATAACAAGGGAGATTACAAACCATCTTATGAAGATGAACTTCTCAGGATGGAAAAATTATTTGCGGCAGTAAGTGAATTTGAAAATTTCCAGGCGCTCATGCATAAAAATAATTTTTATGATTTTGATGATATGATCAATTGGGTTATAAAAGCTTTTAATGAAAATAAAAACCTTCTTGCCAGCTACCAGGAAAGATTCCAGTATATTCTGGTGGATGAATACCAGGATACCAGTGGCACACAAAATGAAATAGTAAAATTGCTCGTCAGCTTTTGGGAATCGCCTAATGTATTTGTGGTGGGCGATGATGACCAAAGTATTTTTCGGTTCCAGGGCGCCAATGTCGAGAACATGCAAAACTTTGCCGAGAGCTATGAAGATTTATTAAAAATAGTTCTTACCAGCAATTACCGCTCTACACAACCCATCCTGGATATTTCAAAATCGCTGATTGAAAGAAATACAGAAAGGCTTATAAAACATGAAAAATTTAAAGGGCTTAGCAAAAACCTTATTTCTTCTCACCCGGCTGTAAAGCATTTGACGCATAACCCTACGGTGGTGGAATACAATACCGTGAAGGATGAAATGGCTGATATCACCAATAAGGTGGCAAAGCTTATAGATAGTGGTGTTGAGCCGGGTAGGATAGCGGTTATTTATAAAGAAAATATTTACGGCGAGCAACTGATTAAATACCTCAAACAAAAAAATATCCCAGTTTTTTCAAGAAGGAATATTAATATTTTACAGGAGCCTTTTGCAAAAAAAATATTACACATTCTCCGCTATCTCGTCGCAGAACATGAAATTCCATATAGTGGCGACCAGTTGCTTTTCGAAATAATGCATTTTGATTTTTATAAAATCAAGCCGATCGATATTGCAAAAATTTCAATAGAAGTTAACCAGAAAAATTACGGCGGAGCACATACTTCCATGCGGCGGTTACTGTATGAAAGAGCCAATGCACTGCCTCGTGATTTGTTCGATCCCGGTCTTGAGGCTGTATTAAAGAATTTTAGTAAAATGATTGAGCAACTGATAGCCGACGTGTCTAATTGTACGGTGCAGAAATTATTTGAAAAAGTGATTTTAAATGCAGGCGTTTTGGGCTATATCATGAAGAGCGAAGAAAAAATCAGGCTCATGCAAATGCTTACGGCACTGTTTGATTTTATTAAAGAAGAAACGGCACGCAATCCCTTACTTGATTTGCAGGGAATCATTTCCGTGATTGATCTAATGGAGCAGGAAAAGATTTGGGTGCAAATGGCACAGGTTTCAGGTAATGACACAGGGGTAAACCTGTTAACAGCGCATGGATCAAAAGGACTCGAATTTGAGCATGTATTTGTAACAAGCGTGAATGCCTACCTGTGGGAAAAGAAGAGGAAGTTTTTATATGGTTATAAGTTTCCTGATACTTTATTTTCATCGCTGCCCGAAGGAAGTGAAGAAGAAGAATTGCGGAGGTTATTCTATGTGGCGCTTACAAGGGCTGAAAAAAACCTGCAGGTTTCCTATATAAATTTTAATTCAGAAGGAAAAGAAACCGAACATTCAATGTTTATTGCAGAAATAGTACTTGAAAATAATTTGCCAATTGAACGGGTAACCTTACCTGATGAAGAGCTCATGGAATTTGAAATGTTGAACTATACGAGTCGTGCGCCGGAGATACAAAAAACGGAAGAAGAGTTTATAACAGCGATACTGGATAATTATGTAATGAATGTAAGCTCGCTTAATA
Source organism: Chitinophagales bacterium (assembly GCA_038258875.1). Lineage (GTDB taxonomy): Bacteria > Bacteroidota > Bacteroidia > Chitinophagales > Chitinophagaceae > Ginsengibacter. Next base: position 3,967 of record JBBSPK010000162.1, on the reverse strand, counting down.
ATTATCTTGCCTGCCCGCTTCAATTTTATTTCAGGAATGTCATTAAAATTCCATTCGGGCAATCAGAAAATTTAGCATTTGGAAGCGCCGTGCATTTTGCCATTCAAAAGTTTTTTGAAGATATGCAAAAAGATGTTGCACAACATTTCCCATCAAAAATACAAATGGTGGAATATTTTAAATGGTATATGATACGCCACCGTGAACATTTTACAAAAGAAGCCTTTGAAAGAAAAATGGAATATGGTGAAGAAATTCTGTCAAATTATTATGATAACTATATCACTACATGGAACAGGGTAGTTGCAGTGGAAAGAAACATAAGAAACGTTGTGATAAACGGGGTACCCATAAAAGGGAAAGTGGACAAGCTTGAATTTAAGGGCAACGAAGTGAATGTAGTGGATTATAAAACCGGTGACGTAAACAGCAATTTTACCACCCAGAAGCTTTCACCTCCATCCGAAAAAAACACTGATGGTGGCGATTACTGGCGGCAGGCTGTTTTTTATAAAATGCTGGTAGATAATATGGGTGATAAAAACTGGAAAGTGGTAAGCACCGAATTTGATTTTATTGAGCCTGATAAAAGGAAAGGCTATCAGAAGAGAAAAGTATTTATTCATCCTGGAGATATAGAAACGGTATCACAGCAAATTACCCGTGTATGGCAAAAAATACAGGCGCACGATTTTTATACAGGGTGCGGAAAAGAAGATTGTCACTGGTGCAATTTTGTAAAGAATAATAAAATGGAAATTGCTTTACACGAAATTGTAGAAGAAGCGGAGGAGGAGATTTAGAATTATTTTAGGAGGCAGAAAAAGCATTATCAGTTCAAAGCAATTATGTTTGCTTTTTTTCTGAAATGAATATACGGTATACAATACTTTTTCTTGCAGCAGTTTGTTTTATATACATCCTTTCTATTTTAAGCAGTAGTTGTGCTCAAATATTAAATCCTACGGGTGGGCCAAGGGATACACTGCCACCGATTTTAGTTGATGCCACCCCCCCCAATGGCACATTAAATTTTAAAGGCAATCGCATTACCCTTACCTACGATGAATATGTACACCTTGATAAAGTGCAGGAGAATTTACTGGTAGCGCCAACGCCAAAAATAATTCCCAACATTGATTCCAAATTAAAAACCGTTACCATTAAAATAAGAGATACACTGCAACCTAACACTACCTACCGTTTGGATATGGGAAATTCAATCCAGGATATAAATGAAAATAACCCGGTTAAAAATTTTTCGTACATATTTTCAACAGGACCATATATTGATTCACTTGAATTTGGCGGGAATGTGGAGCTGGCACAAACAGGCAAACCCGATACCACTTTATTGGTATTCTTATATAGCAATCTCGATGATTCTGCAGTCTTAAAAAAGAAACCTAAATACATATCCAGGGTAAATAGCACAGGCGATTTTAGATTTCATAACCTGGCCCCAGGTACTTATAATGTGTATGCTTTAAAGGATGAAAGTGGCCAGAAAGTTTATAATAATAAAGATGAAATATTTGCTTTCGCAGATAGCACCATTCATGTAGCGGATAGCACAAAGTCCGTAAAATTATTTGCTTATGCTGAAGAAAAGACAAAGCCAAAAAGTAGTTCGGCAACTGCTCCTGCCGTTGATAAAAAATTGAAATATTCTACGTCCATTGTAAGTGGTAGGCAGGATGTGCTTACACCTTTAACGGTAGAATTCAATCATAACCTGAAAGATTTTGATAGTCTTAAAATTGAATTAACCGATACGCTACTGAATCCTTATAAATCAGCATTGGTAAGCCTTGATACAACCGGTAAAAAAATCACAATAAAGAATCAATGGCTTGATAATGCCGATTACCTATTGATTATTTCCAAAGATTTTGCAATCGATACATTAGGTACGGCACTGGTAAAATCCGATACTATTCCTTTCAAAACAAAAAAAGAAAGTGATTATGGGAGCATTAAAATAAATTTTAAAAACCAGGAAAGATTTAAAAACCCGGTTTTACAATTTGTAATAAATAATGAAGTGGTAAATTCTTACCCGTTAAATTCTTCGCAATGGAGCGTAAAGCTTTTTAACCCCGGCGATTATGAAGTAAGAATCCTTGAAGACACAAATAAAAATGGCGTTTGGGATCCCGGTAATTATGATTTGAAATTACAACCGGAAAAAGTTTATGCTATTCCTCAAAAAATAAACATAAGAGGAAACTGGGAAAATGAAAGGGATATTGCATTGTAGGATGAGGTCATTTCGTAATGCGGCATTCGCAATTCATCACGCTTATTTTCTTAATTTTGGCGCATGATTTTTTCTTCTACTCTTTTGGAAAACGCCGTAAATGAATTTGCAAGACTGCCGGGCATTGGTAAAAAAACTGCGCTGAGACTGGTTCTTCACCTGCTTAAAAAAGAAGTTGCAGACGTGCAAAATTTTAGTGACGCGATTTTAAAAATGCGTGAAGAAATAAATTTTTGCAATCGCTGCCACAATATTGCCGATAAACAACTATGTAATATTTGTGCAGACAGGAGCAGAAAACAACATCTCATTTGTATCGTGGAAAGCATACGCGATGTAATCGCAATTGAAAGTACCCAACAATATAATGGACTCTACCATGTGTTAGGTGGCATTATTTCACCCCTTGATGGTATAGGCCCTGACCAATTGCAAATTGATTCCCTTTTAAAACGGGTTGAAACAGAAAAAACAGAAGAGCTCATTTTTGCTTTAAGCCCCAATATACAGGGCGATACTACGATATTTTATATCAGTAAGAAGTTATCGCCGGCGAATCCTGCAAAAATGCACCCTGTAAAAATTACCACAATAGCCCGTGGAATTGCTTTTGGGGGCGAGCTTGAATATGCAGACGAAATGACTCTTGCGAGGAGTATATCCAACCGGATTCCAGTGGAAAATTATGTAGGTAATAGAATTTAAGTGTGAGTCGTGAGCTTAATCTTTTCATTTCTACTACCTTATAAAAAGAATTCCTTTTGGATTATTGCAGCCAAAATTATATTTTAACTATCTTGCACGACCACGTTCAACTCAACAATTTGAATAATAATTCGTCAGAAAACAAGCCTGTTATAGGATTTACCTGTGGTGATCTTAATGGCATCGGTACTGAGTTAATATTAAAAACACTTTCCGATAACCGCATTCTTGATTTTTGTATCCCGGTTGTTTTCGCCAGCAATAAAGTAATTAATTTCTACAGGAAGGCTATAACAGAAGTGAATTTTAGTTTTACAAGTGTAAAAGATTTTTATAAACTAAATCCCCGCCAGGTAAATGTCTTTAACTGCTGGGAGGAGGAGGTAGTTATTAATCCCGGGATTTTAACGGATACCGGGGGCCAGTATGCTGTGAAAAGCCTGCAGGCAGCTACCCAGGCTCTAAAGGACGGGAAGATTCATGCGATGGTCACAGCGCCTATTCATAAAAAAAATGTACAAAGTGCTGAGTTTTCTTATACAGGGCATACACCCTATCTCAAAGATTTTTTTGGAGTGAAAGATGTGCTCATGCTAATGAGTGCTGAGAATTTCAAAATAGGCCTCGTTACAGAACATATCCCGGTAAAAGATATTGCGGCAAACATAACGAAAGAAAATATCGTAAGTAAATTATCGATTCTCCATGCCTCACTGAAAAAAGATTTTAATATTGAACGACCAAAAATTGCTGTATTGGCATTAAACCCCCATGCCGGAGACGAAGGAATTATTGGAACGGAAGAGGATGAAATTATTAAACCGGCTATTAAAGAAGCCAAACAGCACAACATGCTTGTTGTGGGTCCTTTTAGCGCAGATGCTTTTTTTGCAAGAGGACAACACAATAAATTTGACGCTGTATTAGCCATGTATCACGACCAGGGATTGATTCCATTTAAATCCCTGGCTTTTGGGGAGGGGGTAAATTTTACTGCCGGAT
>JBBSPK010000161.1:0-6497 GCA_038258875.1 Chitinophagales bacterium | reverse complement strand
GTTTTTAATCGTTGTGTAATTTTTAATACCGATGCGGATTCTTATCACGGCCACCCTGAGCCAATGACGTGCCCTGATGGTGTTTACAGGAGATCAATTGCTTTGTATTATTATTCTATTGAAGACAAACCATTTCGTCGTGCCACCCATTACCAGGCACGTCCGGGTGAAGGCAGCAAAAAAATAATGGTTAATATCGACAACGCTATGGTTGCGGCCTATACAGAAATTAAAGGCCGTCTTGGAGCCAATGATAAAATCATGAGCAAAATATTGAAGTTTTTTTCAGGGAAGAAGAAATGAGTTGTGAATGGTGATTGGTGAATTGGAATTATTGACTAATGACCAATGACTTTTTGAATTCTGACTCACATCTTACGATTCACTTTACAGGTTCTCTCTTCAAAAAGATAAACCCGTTTTTCCGGTACAATTCTTTCAGATCTGTATATTGTTTGTATTTATCAATTCTATCGACCTTCGATACAAAATAAGCAGGCTTATCAATATCACCCGTCAGCAACCATTGCTCATCATACGAATTTGGATTGGTGGGCTTCTCCTTCTGAACATAAAAAAGCTGTGCATAGCTGTAATAACCCAATGTGTTTACATAACAATCTTCCCCCTGCTTTTGTATAAAAAAATCGATAGCCGCACCTTGCGTATAGCGCTCCACCTTTGGAACAATAATCGCGGAAGCTAAAAAAATTCCGATGGCAGTGCCACCAAAAAGCACCCACGCAGCCTTTTGAAAATTATGTTTTTGCAGACTTTTTATTCCCATGATAATGGAAATAATCATTATTAATCCTGCGATGCCTTCGATACCACTCCAATGTACATCTGCCTGCATCATGGCTTTTGCAAACGGATCATCCACATACGGAATAAATGTTTTAACATTCATTGCGAGATAAGGGAATGCCAATAAGAACAAAGAAATGATACCACCAAGTATAGCAATAAATATCCCCACGTATTTTTTATAATTCATTTGTTTCAGGTCCCATTTGTAGATAGAATATGCTGCAAGGAAGGTGAGCGGGAACCACGCTAACGACGAATAGTGAATGATGCGTGATTGAACAATGGTAAATAAGACAGATACTACCCAGAATAAGATCTGCATCCATTTTTTGAAATCCTTATCAAACTTGCTCGTGTAAGTCGATTTAAAAAAAGAAGTAATGGCAAGCAACGACGCAGGAAAACAACCCACCAGCAATACAATATAATGATAGCCGAAAAAACCTTTCTGCCCTGCATCGTGGGTAGTAAAAAGGCGATACTGGTATTTTAAAAATTCAAGTATAAACCATGGGCCATTTTTCATTGTTTCATATCCATACCACGTAGCAGTTACGGCTGTTGAAACAATTAAAAATAATATTGCATGCCACCAGTTAAAATAAAAACGAAAGCGGTTGTAAATAAAATAAACACCCAATGAAAGTAAAAAAACCATCAATGATACTTGTCCTTTCATCAGTATAGCGAGGCCCATAAAAATTCCCGACCAGACAACATAAAATATTGGATTTTTTTTCAGGCCTTCTTTATCAAATTTATTTCTTGCCCAATGATAGAGGATAAAATTATACAGGGATAAAAAAGTAAAAAGATTAAACCAGGGATCTATTATGCCCGATTTAAAATACATGTTTGGAAAAAGCGAACCTCCAAAAGCGAGCGCCCAAAGAATGCCGAATTTTTTATCATAAATTCTGCTGCCGCAAATAAAAACAACAATTAAAGTTACAATGCCGCATATCGCATTTGGAAAACGTGCCGCAAATTCGGTTACACCAAAAATTTTCATTGCGGTGCTTTGCATCCAGAAAAACATTGGTGGCTTTTCCCAAAACGGCTTGAAGTTGACATAGACCCTACTGTAATCATGCATCTTAATCATCTCCCGTGAGCACTCCGCAAAGTTTACTTCATCCCAATCGAACAGGTGAGCTCTTCCCAGGAAGGGAATAAAAAATAATGCCGCAAGAACTGCAATAATAATGACAATATTTGCTTTGCTTAAATGCATAATTTTTTAATATTATATAGCCACACAACTGTAATTATTGTCCCCGTACCTTCAAAGAAGAAGTTGGGGGTGAGGCCGGTCCAATGGGCTCATACATTTTTCTTTTCATTATTCCCCATTTGCATAAACGGTGTACTATTGAAACTCTTAAAACGCCTAAACCATAAGTGATGCTTCGTTGAAGGTTAATGCTTGAAGCTTCTTCAAAATACTTTGTGGGGCATGTTATTTCAGCAATCTCATAACCAAGGTAAATAATTTGTGATAGCATCTCATTATCAAAAACAAAATCTTCTGAATCAACTTCGTAGTTGATGCGTTCTAATATTTCACGTGAGAAGGCACGATAACCCGTATGGTATTCTGCCACTTTTTGATTGAGCATTACATTCTGAAAAAAAGTGAGTAGCCGATTAGATATGTATTTGTACAACGGCATGCCTCCATGCAACGCCCCTTTACCCAACGTTCGCGAGCCAAGCACAACCTGGTAAACATTGTTTGCAATTAGATACGCCATAGAGGGAATAAGTTTTGGCGTATATTGATAATCGGGATGAAGCATGATGACGATATCTGCGCCAATTTCCAACGCTTTGTTATAACATGTTTTTTGATTACCGCCATAGCCGCGGTTTTTATCATGCTTAATAATGTGTGAAATGCCAAGCTCGCGTGCAACTTCAACGGTTTCATCGCTGCTGTTATCATCTACCAATATCACATCGTCCACTATATCAAAAGGTATTTCCTGGTATGTTTTTTTCAACGTGAGTGCAGCATTATAAGCCGGCAAAACGATTACTATTTTTTTATGATTGATCATGAAAGTTTAACGGTGTCTACTTTTAAAAACTGTGCAAATGTATGCAACATGAGAGGTACATCAAAAATGTATGCTGAAACGTCTTTACCAGGCAGGGAATAAATCTGCAACCAGATTGATTTTGTGGACGAAAAACCATCGCACAGGGGTGTTTGTGCGGAGGAACTAAAAAATAAAATAACTCAAATTATATTATCGAAGAGTAAATTGTCTTCTTCAGTTTTTTCATGATTTGGAATCAAAACTGTAAAAGTTGTTCCCTCTGTTAAGACTGAATCAACTTTTATGGTGCCCCCTAATTTTTTTACTGCTTCACTCACAATGTACAATCCCAGCCCGGTGCCCTTGGCGGTTTTACTGGCCTGGTAAAACATTTTGAAAATAGATTTAAGTTCATCTTTATCAATACCGGTACCATTATCAATTACTTTTATTTCGGCTTCTTTATGGGATGCGTTGATTAACACTTTTAAAAAAGAATTGTCTTTATCCTTATCATGATATTTGAGCGCATTGGATATAAGATTATACAGGATCATATTTATCCTTGATTTATCACTGATAAAAATTTCCTCCTGTTTTACTTCAGCAATTCTTTCAATGTGTTCTGAACCATCAGAAAACCGGTGATCCTGCAGCGCACTGTTCAACAGCTCGGTAAAATCTACCGGTTCAAAGACTAGGCGGGTTCTTTTATTCCTGGAGAAATCAAGTATATCTGTAATGAGAACATTTAACCGGTGCAATGTGCGCCGTTGCATTTCAAGGTAGTCGCCTCGTTTAGCCGCATCCTGTTCCTCTTTAATGATGTGTACCAATGCTACAATGGAGGTTAGTGGCGACCTGAGATCGTGCGACGTTCTCGACACAAATATATCAAGCTCTGCATTGAGCCTGGTAAGTTGATCATTGGCATCATTGATCGCAATATTTTTTTGATTTAGTTCGAGGTTGACAACTTCGAGTTGATTGTTTAAAATTTCAAGTCTCGAAAATGCGGAGAAGAATTGTCGTGAAAGAGCAATAGCCTGGCATATAATAAGGATGAAGAGCCCCAGGTAAATAAGATTTGTACTTTGAATAATCAAACTGTTATATAACAGGTCATTGATAATGGTAATAAATAAAATGATGAAACCAGTCAAAAAATAAAAACTTCCGGGCCTCTTATTTTTTGCTGCTTTTATGTAGACATACAAACCATAGAAAGCGGTTAAGAGCATGATTAACTGGAAGGGTTTTAAAGTATACCTGAAGATATAAGGTGATGCAAAAATCGCTACCAGTACAAATGGGGTAGTTATTAAAAGAATCGCACGTAATATTCCTTTAGAGAATTCCTTAGGAAAAAGTTCGTACGAGAAAAGGGAGAGAACAGGAACCGCGAGGTAAAAACATATAAACTCTACATGCTTGATAAATATCCAACTCCAGTTCGTGATATACAATATAGCGAGCTCATCGGTTACCAGGGGCCGTATGGCAAGTAACATACAGAACGCGCTAAAATATAAGGTGGCCACCCTTTTGGTAAAATAAAAAAATATCACGAAGTAGAAAACCCCCATAAGAAAGAAACTTCCTGCAATAAAAAAATCAATGCCGATATTTTTTAACCAGAATGATTGTACCTGTTCCTGGGTTCCCAACTTTATATAATCCCACAACCCCCCGGTGCTATAATTAAAATTGGAAACCTGAATAACAACATCCAGTTTATTGTTCACAGGTTCCACAGGTACTATGGCCGGCCTATAATCAGGATTTGTTGTTTCTTTTGATGTGCCCACCTTGCCAACTTCCAAAAGTTGATTTCCGTTTACAAATAATTTGTAGGCAGATGCGACCGTCAAAAATTTTAGCTCGAGATGTGCAGTGCCGGGAGGACACAATATTCTTAAGCGATATGTAGCAAAACCAAATGCTGGCTTAAAGAGGCCAGCTCCTGGAACCGATGAATTCCAAAACGCGGGCACCCTTATGTAATTTGATTGCATGTTTAGTGCGGTATCGTGTCCGCTGGGATCGTACAGGGTATTCCAGTAGAATTCCCATTCACCATTCAGATCAGCTATACCATTGGTTTTCCAATCCCAATTGCTTAGGTTTAAAACCCCCTTCCTGGCAAGAAGATTCGATTGGCTAAAGCAACTTAGAGAATAAAAAAAAGTGATGGTAAAAAATGAAAGATATTTTAAAAGACTTGCCTGCAATGATAGTTGACTGAGAAATTTGGATTGCTTCATAATCACTCTTTTACTGCATCACTTTCACTGTCTATATTTTTCAGTCAAGGTGATCCATTAGTCTTGTTATTAATGTGAATAGTATCCTTATTCCTGCAACTATCTTTGGGAGTTAAAGAAATAAAATTGCATGAGCCCGCAATTGAAAATAAATTTATAAATAAAAGTTGATGATTTATACTCCCGCAAAATTTAAATAACATTTGGCGAGTATATGTTCGCTTTGTTTAAGAAATTTCTGAGTAAAGAAATAAAAGTTAAACGTATTTCTAACAGTTTCTTTTACGAGGAACTATTACTATCTGCTTAAAAAGTTAATAAATAATTGCCTCGGGTATTAATATGGCTACCTCCATGTATCTCAAAATCTTTCTCCAATAGAAATTTTACTCATTCTCAAAAATTCATTCCGTTTACTAATTAGACTTTATCTTCGCCGAAAACATGCTATATGAATTTACATGAATACCAGGCGAAGGAATTATTGAAAAAATACAATGTTCCCATACAGGAAGGAATAGCATGCAATACCGTGGCCGAGGCGGAAGAAGCCTATCGCTACATAAACAGCCAGTATGGAAGCAAGTTTGCCGTCATAAAGGCTCAAATACATGCCGGGGGGAGAGGTAAGGGGACTATAAAAGGAACCGATCAAAGGGGTGTTACCGTTGCAAAAAATGCTGACGATGTAAAGAAAATTGCAGGTGCAATTCTCGGTGGTACGTTAGTAACTATTCAAACCGGCGAAGCGGGCAAATTAGTTAGTAAAGTATTGGTTGCGCAGGACGTCTATTATGATGGTCCTGAGAAAGTGAAAGAAATTTATTTATCTGTTTTATTGGACCGATCCAAAGGAAAGAATGTAATTATGTACAGTACGGAAGGTGGTGTAAATATTGAAGATGTTGCCCATGATACTCCCGATAAGATATTTAAAGAATGGGTTCATCCGGGCGGAGGATTACCCGGTTTCCAGGCGAGAAAAATAGGATTTAACCTTGGCCTTAAAGGTGACGCCTTTAAGAACTGCGTAAGGTTTGTAACTAATTTATACAATGCATATGTAGGCCTGGACTGTAGTATGCTCGAAATAAATCCACTATTTAAAACAAGTGACAATAAAATAATGGCTGTGGATTGCAAAATGAATATTGATGATAACGCTTTAATGCGCCATCCTGATGTGAGTGCGTTGCGTGATATTGCTGAGGAAGACCCTACAGAAGTGGAAGCGGCAAAATTCAATCTCAATTTTGTAAAGCTTGATGGTAACGTTGGCTGTATGGTGAATGGGGCCGGCCTGGCTATGGCCACAATGGATATGATAAAATTGAGTGGCGGTGAGCCTGCTAACTTTCTTGATGTGGGCGGTACGGCTAAT
>JBBSPK010000160.1:0-6500 GCA_038258875.1 Chitinophagales bacterium | reverse complement strand
GCCTTTTTTCATTCACGATTCTATTTTAAAAAATATAACCCTGGCCGAAAATCATGTAAGCGAAAATAAATTGCAGCAGGTGATAGAAGCCACAGGCCTTACTGAATTGTTGAATAAATACCCTGACGGAATTCAAAAACTAATTACAGAGAATGGTAAGAATATAAGTGGCGGTCAGCGCCAGCGGATATCAATTGCGAGAGCTTTGTACAAAGATGCTGATCTTATTATTTTGGATGAGCCATTTAGTGAATTAGACAGGGCATCTGAAGATTGTTTGCTTAATTATTTTAGCCAACTCGCGGAGATGGGAAAGATGATTATTCTTATTACCCACAATAAAGAAAGCCTTTCATTCTGTGATAAAATCATTTCCCTGGATGAAAAGTGATCAACCTGTTTTGCTAATTCTTACACCAGGTTTCCCGGAAGATGAAGCCGATACTACCTGTCTTCCGTTTCTGCAAAGTCTTGTAAAAACAATCAATAAAGATTTTGGTTTTATCAAGGTACTTGTCTTGACTTTTCAATACCCGTTTGTTGTAAAAGAATATTCGTGGAATAAGAACCGGGTTATTTCACTTGGCGGAAAAAATAAAGGAAAGCTTTCGAGGATTTTCCTATGGAAGAAAGCCTGGAAAAAATTAAAGGAGATTCATAGTGAAAATAACGTCATAGGAATATTTAGTGTATGGCTGGGAGAATGTGCCTTGTTAGGTAAACGATTTGGCAGAAAATATAATATAGGCCATATGTGCTGGATTGTCGGCCAGGACGCCAGGGATAAAAATAAGTATGTAAAAAGAATTAAACCTGACCCAGGCGAGTTAATTGCGATATCTGATTTTATTGCAAATGAATTTTATAAAAATTACTCCATACAGCCGCTGCATGTGATTACAAATGGCATACAGCCTGAATTATTTGGTAATATTTCTTTTGAACGAACAATTGATGTTATAGGTGCAGGATCTCTAATTCCATTGAAGCAGTATGATTTGTTTATTGATATTATAAATGATGTAAGGCGAAGTCGTCCTGCGATTAAAGCTTTAATAGCCGGGAAGGGGCCTGCTGAGAAATCTTTGCGGTCAAAAATTGAAAGCCTCAGCCTTGAAAAAAATATTTCCTTACCCGGTGAAATTGGTCATGCAGAATTGTTGAAATTAATGCAGCAGGCAAAAATATTTCTTCATCCTTCTTCTTATGAGGGTTTTAGTATGGTTTGCCTCGAGGCATTATATGCAGGTTGTCATGTTATTAGTTTCTGTAAACCCATGGCAAAAGATTTTTGTCATTGGCATGTTGTAAAAAATAAAGAGGAAATGGTGGTAAAAGCTGTTGAACTTTTAATGAATTCAAACAATCATCATAAAAAAGTAATGCCTTATTCTATACATGAAACTTCTGCAGCTATTATGAAGTTATTTGGATATTAATTTTTCGTAAACACCGTAGAGTTCCTCTGCAATTGATTGAAAGGAGAGGGAACGATTGAAATGATCAATAATGGCCTCCGGTAATTTTTCCGTTTCACTTTTATCGAGGCTCTGTAAAATATTCAAAAGACTTTCTTCATTGCCCGGTTCAAATAAAAATCCGTACTTACCATTGCACGTTATTTTTTTGAAAGATGGAATATTCGTAACGACAGGTATGCAACCACACGCCATTGCTTCAATCAATGCATAGCCGGTGCTTTCTTTATGGCTTCCAGAAATAAAAAAATCCGCGGCACTATACCAGGTTTCTAATTCATTATGCAAAACACTCCCTTTCAAAACCACAGCATTTTTCAATTGCTTATTTTGATGGAATAAAACTTTTATTTCCGGTAGCAATTCATTGGTTTGATAAATCATAAATAATTTTGCATCAGAATGGCTGGCGAGGTATTTTCCAAAAGCGTTTAAAACAGTGATTGGATCTTTTCCCTCATTCAGCCTGCCAACCCATAAAAAGTTTTTATTTCCGGTAAAAGAAAGTTGTGCCTTGCAAAAGTATTTATCCTTTTTCTTAAAAGAGGTGGATGCCTCCAAAACTTCATAGCATTTTGTTTTGGAAGAAATAATTTTTTTTTCAATCCATTCATTTGCATTTTCCAGAGTTGTAAAAAGGTAGCCATTTATAAACCGGTCTGCTGCCTGTTGAAAAAGTTTTTTAGTTGATCCCCATGGTTTTTCGCCATGATGCTGCGCAATTATTTTTGTATTCCTGCCTAACTGCAATCGAAGCATAATTAATTGAAGCGGGAAAATAAGACCCTGGACTAAAACAATATCCGGCTCCTGTAATTTTATATAACGATGTGTTTTAAATGGAATATGCCAGAATTTATTCTTGCTTTTGAAAAACCGGTACGAAACACCGTCAATGAATTCTTCACCATCAGACTTCATGTGCTTAACAAGCTGGATGTGGAGTTTCTCTTTAATAAATTTTGCAAACCCAATTGACGCCCGTTGTACTTCCAATACTTTTGAAGGATTAGAGATATGAGTGTGCATATGATAATTAAGGTCAATTAGTTTTATCATATCAAATTTTCAAACACATATTGGCGAAGATTCGGGATGAGTGAACCTCTCCTTTATTAAGGGCGGCACATCGCCAAATACATATTTTGTTTTTTCATTAATGCATATCTTACTAAACAGTTGAAACGATTGGTTGATACCCGCCAATTGATCTTTTAGTTCCTCATCAAACAAGCGAATTTCCCCGTTATGAAGTATCAGCAAAATATCCTCCGGGTTTAATGCGAAAAAAGAATCAAAATCATTTAAAGCACTATTTCTTTTTGCAACAATGATGTCACTTGTGTATCTCTCTGCAATTTTACCTAAACCTTTTAACCCCCATACTGCTGCGGGTTGAACGGTAAGCATATCAAACAGTTCTTCATCAGTCACCAATAGCGTGTTTCTTGCAAGCCGCAAATGATACCACAAGTTCCAGGACGAAGTAAGCGTTGAATCTGTACCAAAAAGAATATTGGTTTGTGTTTTTAATTCATCAATAGCCGCCGTATCATTCAATAAAAAATAATTGGACCCTAGGCACCATACCAAGGCTTTAAATGACTCTGCCTGGTCTTCATCCATCGCCACCCCATGTACACCGATAATTTTCCTGTTGAATAAATTCCATTTTAGCAACCTGTCAATTTCTTTATGGGATGCCCGATCAGTTCCCTCGCCAATGTGAATTACGCAAGATTGGAAGATTTTAAAAATATTGTTCAGTTTAACCTTCCAGTTCTTTTCAAATTGCAGGGAATGCAGGCAGTGATTGTTTTGAATAACATTAATTAAATCACTGCGTGTATTTAATTTTTCACCATGGTTAACAACTGTAGTAAATCCGTTTAGTAAATTTTTATAAATCCCTGACTGAATCCGTGTTTGAAGCGGAATGTTTAAAACAGCGTTGATGGTTGCTTTGTTTTCAGTGTGTATGTCCTTTCCCCATTCCGCATAATTATTGTAAACGCGGTTACCCGTTTGCGGGAATAAATTAAAATCAAGATGATCGTGTGAATTGATTAAACCGGGAAAGGCAATAACATTTTCGAAATTGATGCGCATTTCATCAGGAATGTTTGCAGCGCCTGGATTGGTAATTTTTTTAATTACACCATTTTCCAGGCTTATATTTTTAGAGCCGGCCTGTCCTATAATATTCAGATTACAAAGTAGCATCAGGTTTTTTTAAATACAGACCATAAATAATTGGTACTCCTTTCCAGAGTTCAAAAACAGGGACAGCATTTTGGCTTTCGTAATAAGATTTTACTGATTCATCGATGGACCTTTCTATTAAACGAACTACGTGCAAATTGAGTTGCCTTGAAATCGCTTCCAGCTTTTCAAGATGATGTACGTAATTTTTAACGGCAACCGTTTTGTTATGATGCCGGAAAGTTCGCCTGGCACCCTTTGCCAGGGCCAAAGGGTGATAGTCAGTAATGATCATGTGTCCACCGGGTTTTAATACCCGATTCCACTCGGTTATGGCTTCTTCAGCATTTTTTATATGGGCAATGGTAAGTGTTGAAATAACCATGTCACATGATTTGTTTTTCAACTGTCCCAGGTTATTATTTAGTAATAAATGTGTTTCTGCCAATGGAAATTTTTGCCGGAGTATTTTCAACATCCCTTTGGAAACATCAAAGCCAATAATTTTTTGAGGTTTTTTTTCTGTTAGTTTTTTCCAATGCCTGCCGGTGCCGCAACCAACATCAGCAATGATTTTATCTTTTATATGGATAGGATTTAACAGGGCGGAAAAAACTTCTTCGTCAAGAGCAAGCATCAGGTTACCCTGTTGGCTATCATAACTCTCAGCCCATAAATTATATCCTTCATGCGGTGGCTTATCCGTTACCAATGAGCCCGGGTTTGAAAAATAATGCTTCAATTTTTGGAATAATAACACAGTATATTTTAAACGAAAATAAACACCTAAAAGTAGAGTTAAAACCCATATTTCTGATAGCAACCTTTGTGCTTTTTTTTTCGTTATGAACACGATGAATAAAGTCCTTTTATACAATCCTAAAAGCGCCGTTGCCAAGCATAGGATACCTAATTCAATCATGAACATTGCTGCTTCTATAGATAATAAATTCGATTGGGTAATTGTTGATGGAAACCGCGAAGAGAACCCTTACGAAAAGATTAAAAGTTATTTGGATACGGGCGAATTTAAATATGTTGGCTTTACCATAATGCCCGGCCCGCAGACAAAACAAGCCATCCCTTTTTCTAAAAAAATTAAAGATCGATTTCCTGCCACAGTGATGATATGGGGCGGCTACTTTCCAACCAATCATTATAAAGTTGTATTGAATTCGGGCTATGTGGATTTTGTTATCAATGGCCCCGGCGATCATGCTTTTCCACAGTTAGTCGATGCACTTGAAAATAATAAGCCGTATGAGCTTATTAGAAATCTTATTTATAAATCAGGCGATGATATTATAAAAAATGCGAAGGAAGATTTGATTGAACAGGATAGCCTTCCGCCGTTGCCATATGACAAGTTGCACGACTTTTATGCAATCAATAAATACCTCGGTAAAACTTATCTCGGTAATAAAACCCTGGCATACCATTCAAGTATTGGCTGTCCTTTCACCTGTTCTTTTTGTGCAGTGGTGCCAACATACGAAGCAAGATGGAAAGCAAAATCTGCAGAACATGTTTACCGTGATGTGAAATATATAAAAGATAAATGGGGTGCTGATGCGATTGAGTTTCATGATAATAATTTTTTTGTATCCGAGAAAAGAACAGTCGCTTTTGCGAGGTTAATAAAACCGGAAAAGATGAGTTGGTGGGGGATGGCACGAATAGACACAATGGATAAATTTAAAGATGAATCTTTATCTCTCATCCGTGAAGCAGGATGCAAAATTATTTTTTTTGGAGCCGAAAGTGGCAACGATAAAGTGTTACACCAGTTAGATAAAGGAGGCACCCAAACGGGAGAACAAATACTGCGTTTTGCTGAGCGGTTAAAAAAGTTTGATATTATTCCTGAATATTCATTTGTGTTAGGCACGCCAGCTCCTACGCCCGCAGAAGTAATGTCGCAAATTGAATTTGATATCAGCTTTATAAAAAAAGTAAAAGCAATTAATCCCAAAACTGAAATTGTTTTATATACCTACAGCCCGGTGCCAACTGAAGGTTCTGAATTGTACAATGAAGTATTAGCAACAGGATTCGTGTATCCTAAGAAACTCGAAGACTGGATAAGCCCGCAATGGGAAAAATTTGATATGCGAAAAAATCCCTTAACGCCCTGGCTTACCTCTGAAATGATTGGTAAAATCAGGAATTTTGAAACAGTATTGAATGGGTATTATCCAACTGTTTCGGATATAAGACTGAACAGCCGCAAGCGAAGGCTAATGCGATTTGTAGCCGGCATGCGTTACGAAATAAATTTTTTCAGGTATCCCTACGAGATAAAATTATTGCAGCGAATGTGGAAGTACCGCCAACCGGAAATACAAGGATTTTGAGTATTGATCAGTTAATTGACTCATTGGTGTAATCCGAAATAATTCGTGTACTAAAAAAATGAATAATTTAAAAGTTATAAATGGTTTTTTGTCGCAGCCGGATGCAATGACTGTTGATTCGTTTAGAGAATTATATGTAGCGCTTCGTTTAAAGGAAGGAAGAATTTATACTGAAAAGGAAATTAGCAATTTACCCGTGACTCCATCATCGCATTTACATCATAACGAATGGCTCATTCGTAAACGCTCATGCAATAAACTATTAAAATATATAGAAAAGCATGGCCATATTCAAAATATCCTTGATGTTGGTTGTGGTAACGGTTGGCTGTCCGCACAGCTCGCTACAGGTGTAGAAGCAAACGTGACGGGGATAGACGTAAATACTGTGGAGCTTGAGCAGGCGAGGAAAGTATTTCGCACTATACACAACCTTAAATTCCTGGAGGGAGATATACGTTCAGGT
>JBBSPK010000159.1:0-6575 GCA_038258875.1 Chitinophagales bacterium | reverse complement strand
CACCTTAGCGAACGTGATTGCTCAATACAACGCCGGCACCAAAAGCTGGTAGAAGAATCTCCTTCACCTTTTATGACGACGGAATTAAGGGAAAAAATGGGTGAGGCCGCCATTAAAGCAGCATCGGCAATAAATTATGAGAGCGTAGGTACTGTTGAATTTCTCGTGGATAAGCATCGCAATTTTTATTTCATGGAAATGAATACAAGGATCCAGGTAGAACATTGTGTTACCGAAGAAGTAGTGAACTATGACCTTATTAAAGAACAACTCAAAATCGCATTTGGCGAAAATATTTCGGGAAGAAATTATTTTCCGCAGATGCATGCTATTGAATGCCGTATCAATGCTGAAGATCCTTATAACGATTTTCGCCCTTCACCGGGACGTATAACTGTATTGCATCAGCCGGGCGGACATGGGGTAAGAGTTGACAGTCATGCTTACAGCGGTTATATAATTCCACCCTACTACGATAGCATGATTGGTAAATTAATTGCAGTAGCCCAAACTCGCAATGAAGCAATTAATACGATGAGCAGGGCATTAAGCGAATATATTATTGAGGGAATAAAAACTACCATACCTTTTCACCAACAATTGATGCAAAATGAAGATTTCAGGAAAGGAAATTTCACCACAAAATTTTTAGAAGGATTTAAAATGAAAGGTGTGGACTAAATTATTCGCATTGATTATTTTATTTTTTCAGCCCCTCCCATTTTATTTTTTCCCAAAAACATATTTAAAACTTTCCACGTTTTTCCATTTACATTTCTCTCAGAAATCTTTTCGTTGTTGAAAATAAAGCCGGCTTTTTTTTTAACAATTTATTGCTATCTCATTCCAATCAAAAACATTCAATTCAACTTTAGTTTGTTGTAGGTTTTTTAAATGCATAATTCAAAAGATAGTCTACGATTACTTTTCCATATCCTTTGCCTCTAAAGTGTTTTTCGCCGATAATAATTCTTTCCAGGTATGCGGATTTTTCTTTAACATGAATTTCTCCATAACCAATTAAAATTTTATTTTTTTAATTCGATAGCCTGGAATGCAAACCTGTTTTTTTCACTTAAAGATTTATCGAGTTGCTCAACAGTTAGCGGAAAAGTAAATGAAGGCCCCGCAAATTGCATCAATGCTTCTTCCGTATCAATCCATGAGATTAATTTATGGGAATTGAGTTGGTCAAATTTTTCCACCAGGATCATTGTTTCCGGCTTTGTGATTTTTTATTATTATTCGATCGCCATATGTGTACTGCCACTCTTTTTCAATTCTTCATTCTTAATAAACAAAAATGCCATTAAGGCTGATAGTGCCGCCAGTACAGCACAAATACGCATTACCTGTACATAAGAATTTATAAATGCTTCCTTATACAATTTTTTAATTTCTACCTTATTTTTTGAATCTACACTTTTGGGAACTTTTGCATCGCCGAGATCTACTGCCTGTTTCATAACCTCGGTTTTGACTTCATCGCTTAATGAAGTTCTCTTCACTTCACTATTTAAAAATCCCGTGAAAAATAAAATAGCCAGGGCGCCAATAATTGCATTTGCAAAAACATTTGAAATACGACTAATGGCATTATTGATTCCCGATGCGGTACCAGAGTAATGGTTAGCAACTGCCCCCATAACGGTGGTGGTTAGGGGCGTAACGGTAAAAGACATTCCTAAACCAAAAACTAAAATACCGGGAAAATATGTTGTCCAGTAAGACGAAGGCCCGGTTGTTTGTTTTACAAACGACAGGAGTAACAGACCTAAAGCCACCACGGCTGGCCCTAAAATAAGAAACCATCGTGGTCCGTACTTATCCACAAGACTGCCGGACCATCTTGAAAATGCAATTAACAACGCGGTAAATGGAAGCAAGGTAAGGCCCGCCTGTAACTGGCTGTAGCCTTGAATCTGAACCATATTTAGTGTGAGAAACAACATGCCCGCAAATAAGGCTGCATATAAAAAAAACGTGAGAAGATTTGCCCCCGTAAATGTTTTGTTGTTAAATAGTTGCAAAGGCATCATCGGATGTTTGCTTTTCTTTTCAATAATGATAAAAATTATCAATGCGATAAAACCTCCACCAAGTGATGTATATATCTGCCAGTTATTAAAACCCGTCTCGGGAATTTTTAAAAACCCATAAGTTAGTAACGCAAGGCCTGCAATAATAGCAATGGCGCCGGTATAATCTAATGAATGTCCTGATTCCTCATCCCTGCTTTCCGGCACTTTTCGCCACAGAATTAATAATGAAATAATGCCTATAGGAATATTTATAAAAAATACCATTCGCCAAAGGCCGGCATCAGCTAATGCTCCACCCAATATAGGGCCGCCAACAGTTACCAGCGTTGTTACCGCTGACCATGTGCCAATGGCTTTTCCCTGCTCACCAGGAAATGTGGAAGTAATAATAGAAAGACTCCCGGGAATCATTAAGGCACCGCCTATTCCTTGCAGCGTTCGGAAAATAATTACATAAAAAACTGTTGGCGCAAAACTACATGCAGCAGATGCAAGCATGAAAACAGCAATGCCAATCATAAATATTTTTTTCCTTCCAAGTTTATCACCAAGGGAACCTCCCGGTAACACGAGTGCCGCGAGCATTAGCAGGTAAGAATTCAAAAGCCAGAATAGGTCCGCTCCTGTTGCATTTAAGTCTTTTTGTAAAGAAGGCAACACAACATTGAGCGCTGTACCATCAATAAAAGCCATAGCAGAAGCCAGTATTACAGCGGCCATAACCCATTTTCCTGTTCTGCTTTTGAGTTTAATAGTTTGCATAACGGATGATATAAAAGATAGGGTGAAGTTATTCTCTTCATTACAATATCAAAATTATTTTACAGTTACAATTTGGAAGTATCACCTTATCTTTTCAAATACTTTTATGATTTAAAAAATATATTACAACATTAATCGTCTTTACGTTTATACAACAAGGTAGAAACCTATGTCATTAAAAATAACGGGGAAAAATCCTTCGGGAGAGCATTTGGAAAAAATAAAGCAATCTCCAAATTATGGGAAGAACGGCTTTGAAAATTTATCCGATACACCTATGATATTGCAGGATAGTTCCTACTACGATTTAATAAAAAAATATTTAAAAAAAAATCCTGGCGCAAAACCTTCTGGTCCCTTGCCTTCAGTCAAAACCGATTTTAAGAATATAAATTCAGATAATCCCGTAATAGTATGATTCGGCCATTCTTCATATTTTATCCGTATTCAAAATAAAAATATTTTAGTTGATCCTGTTTTTAGCGGCAATGCTTCGCCGGTATCGTTTATGGTACAGGCTTTTAAAGGAACCGATATTTATAGCGTAGATGATTTTCCCGGAATTGATTTTTTAATACTTACGCACGATCATTATGACCACCTCGACTATAAAACCATTATTAAACTTCAAGCCAAAGTAAAAGAAATTTATTGCCCACTGGGAGTCACTTCACATCTTACCTATTGGGGCTTTGATGAAAAAAATATTTATGAAATGGATTGGTGGCAAACAAATATTTTGAGCGACGATGTTACCCTAACCGCAGCTCCGGCCAGGCATTTTTCAGGGCGTGGCATTAAACGATTTAAAGCTCTTTGGTCATCATTTATTTTAAAAACAAAGGCATACAATTTATATCCCGGTGGTGATTCAGGGTACGATTTTCATTTTAAAGAAATAGGAGAAAAGTTTGGCCCGTTTGATTTGGCCATTCTTGAGTCTGGCCAATATAACACTGCATGGCCTTTAATTCATATGATGCCTGAGGAAACTGTAAAGGCTGCTTTGGAGCTAAAGGCGAAAGTATGAGCCTGTGCACCGGGTATTAAAGGCTGCAGACAAACATCATTTAAAAGTTACAACACCTATGATAGGTGAACCGGTCATCCTGGATGAATATTATCCTGGTAAAGAGTGGTGGAATTTTTAATTTAAAACCTAAACCAAGCCTTACCCGATTTATTCCAGGTAAAACTTACGTGTTTTACATTTCAAAAAATTGCTAAAAATACTTTAATCGTAATTGATAGCCTGTAAGAAATCAATTTATTAAATGAAATAGCATCATGGATAATGCTTCCAAAACACTTATTAAAATAATTCCTCTAAACGCCCATTTTTCATCTTCTGATTTTTTCATTTTATCTTTTTTTATGAAACCGCAACAATCATGCAAAGGTTTACTGCCGTTTCATAAAATGACAATAGTGAAACAATTAAAATGTTTTTATTTTAATACTGCGGTAGCTCACTTCATTACCGTGATCTTGTAATAGTATATGCCCTTCAGGGGCTTCGCCAAAGTTTTTCCAGATAACATATTTACTTATTGCGACGAGATCATGAAATTCTTTCGACCCTCTTACGTATTCCAAAACTTTTATTCCATTCAGATAATGCTCTACCCTGTTGTCAGGATACACGACAATTCTTCCTGTATTCCATTCTCCAATCGGGCGAATGACTGATTCCGGCTTATTTGATGGAATTAAATCATAAAGCGATGCAAGGGTGCGATTACCGTTTCGTCCCAACTTTGCATCGGGATGTAATGAATCATCCAGCACCTGGTATTCCAGCCCAATTGCAGAACCAGTATTATTTTCAGTAAGGGTAACAAAATATTTTACGCCACTGTTAGCGCCGGGAGTTAATTTAAATTCAAAAGAAAGATCAAAAGATTTGTATTCACCGGTTGTTACAATATCGCCGGCCTCTCCGCCTTCTTTTCCTGCGGACTGAAGAACTGTAATTGTGCCATTTCTAATCACCCACTCTTTTTGAGGAAATGTTTTTAGAGAAGCGCCCCTCCAGCCATCAGAAGTTTTTCCATCAAACAATAATTTCCACCCGTTTTGCTTTTCATAACCGGTTAAATGATTTGGCACAAAATCCACTACAAAAACTCCCGGTGGAAAAAGTGTCGGTTTTAGATCAGTAGTTTTGATGCGAATATTTTTAAAATAAATTTTTTTTCCTTCTTCATCGGCGCTGCCAACCTGGTGCACCTGTAATGCAATAAAACCTTTTTGATCTATTGTGTCAACGAGATACGCAACAGGAATTCCGTTGAGCCATGTTTTCATTTCATTGCCGATGCATTCAATCTTATAGTGATTAAATTCGTTTGCTTTAAAAGCCTCCTGTGCATTCGTATTAAGCGTAAGGGGATAAAGCCAGGCCCTTCTTCCTTCATCATAAATACCGCCGCTCCATTTACGATCAGAAGGATCTACTTCTACTTGTCTTCCATACACCAGGCCCTTTCCATCATGACCGGAAGGATCATAATGACTTCTTGTTTGCACCCCGGAGTTTCCTTTGGGGCTTTCAAGTTTTATATCAAGCTCAAGAATAAAATCTCCATATTCCTTTTCAGTAGCAAGAAATGTATTTCCCGAATTTAATACGGTTGTGCCTGCAATCATGCCGTTCGCAACGGCATAGGTTGCATTGCCTGCAAGCCGTTTCCAGCCATCGAGTGTTTTTCCATCAAATAAATTTGTCCATCCTTTTGACTGTGCAGTGCATGTAACCGCCATAACACAACATGCGGTTACAAATAATATTGAGAATTTTTTTTTCATGATAGGTTTATAATTGTTAAGATTATTATTTTTTTATTAAATGATTTTCCGCTTTTAGAACTTTTTTTGCATTGGGAAAATACTTTTGCTCCATCGGAGCTTCCTGTTTATAGCATAATTTTCAAATGTTAGCAGGCTCCATCGGATTAAGTTCCTGGTAATTTTGTTTTTGTTTTCTTAACTGTATAATTTTTTCTTTCATCTCCGGGCGGGTTGAAAAAACCATCGGTTTGCTTTTGACGATTGACCTGGAGGTGAAAGAACCAGCCGATGGAGTTGTACTTATTGATGCATCATTTTCATTACCGCCATAGCCACAATTTTGATAATGCCATACCTGCCTGTTTTCAAGGCCGGACAGCAAATCGTACGTATCATAATATGCTGCATAATGATTTGGGAACGCTTTGAGCACCGATCTAACAGCATCGTGTTCATACGTCTTAACGAGATTTCCATTTTCATCAGGATCATATGATACGAGGTAAGAGTATTTTAATTTATCGATTACATAGTTTGTAAAAGGTATCGGGTAAGGCATTCCGGGTGCTGCAATCATAGGCTCTATTACAGGTTTTTTAAAAGCCAATATGGTAGAATCATATACGGTGCCGTCATAGCTATCCTTGATAATTGAAAGAGTGCTATTCCCAATGATGTCATATTTAAATCCACAATAATAGCCATAATTCAGGCTTTCACGTTTTACTATACGCCCGATAGCATTGTAGGTATTGACAACTCTATCATCAAGGGTCGGGGTATCTTCAACATACCATAACTCCTCTGTAATGCGTCCCCATTTATAAACCGGTACCACTGTGTATAACAAAACATCATGATCATAAAATTTTACTTTCTCAACCCTGTTCAGGCGATCATATTCGATGGAAAAATAGTAGTGAGAATCATATAGTGGCGCTAATTCATCCCAACTATCCATAAGGCCCTTATTATTGTAAT
>JBBSPK010000158.1:0-6600 GCA_038258875.1 Chitinophagales bacterium | reverse complement strand
TAGCAAGGGCATTGGTAAATAATCCTTCAATCATCCTCGCGGACGAGCCAACCGGGAATCTCGATTCAAAAACATCGGTGGAGATTATGCATATTTTTGATAAAATTCAATCTGACGGCAACACGGTAATCCTTGTAACTCACGAAGAAGATATTGCCAACTTTGCACGTAGAATCATACGACTAAAAGATGGTACGATTGAGAGTGATCATCTTCATAAAAAATCACTTGCAACCAGTTAATAATAATAGGTCGTTTGTCAATTCTCATTTATGATTATTAATTTATTTGGTTGACTATTGACGGTTGATTTTTTATGAATGACTTCAAAAAATGAATTTGAGATTTTATGGCGACAAAAATATATACTAAAACCGGTGACAAAGGGAAAACCAGCTTAATCGGTGGAACGAAGGTATTGAAAAGCGATCTTCGCATAGACGCATATGGTACAATAGATGAATTAAATTCCTGGATTGGATTTGTAAATGATCACCTGGAAGACACCCGTTCTACACATATTCTAAAGGAAATACAAGACAGGCTATTTACCATAGGTTCATCGCTTGCCTGCGATCCGGAAAAGGAGACAAAGCTAATTATACCCGATTTGCATGAAGCTGATATTACCCTGCTGGAAACAGAAATTGATAACATGAATGAGGCACTGCCGGAAATGAAGCATTTCGTATTACCCGGCGGCCATTATTCAGTATCTGTTGCCCACATTGCAAGGTGTGTATGCCGCCGTGCGGAAAGATGTTGTGTAAACCTGCAGGATCATAAAGGCCATGTTGCATCTTTGATAATAATATACCTTAACAGGCTGAGTGATTATCTTTTTGTGCTTGCAAGATATGCGGGCAAAATTAACAATGCAAAAGAAGTTGCATGGATGCCCCGAGTTTAAGCACCGGGTTAATTTTTGGAAAAGATCATACCATTTTCCCGTCTTTCATGTGCAGGATCCTATCGCTCATTTGCGCAAGCTCTTCATTGTGGGTCACTATTAAAAATGTTTGCTGAAAGCGGTTACGCAGGTCAATAAATAAATTGTGCAATTCTTTTGCATTGGCAGAGTCCAGGTTTCCCGTGGGTTCATCTGCCATTACAATTGAAGGATTATTGATGAGCGCTCTTGCGACGGCCACCCGGTGCTGCTCGCCCCCGGATAGTTCGCCGGGTTTATGTTCGGCCCGGTTTTGCAGGCCTAATAAATCTAATAGCGATAGTGCTTTTTTTGTCACATCTTTTGTTGTACTCCCGGCAATCCATCCCGGTACACATACATTTTCAAGGGCCGTAAATTCAGGCAATAAATGATGAAACTGGAAAACAAAACCAATATGCTTGTTTCTGAAAGAGGCTAGCTTTTTACCATTTAAGTTAAATACGGGTGTGTTATCAATAAAAATTTCACCCTTATCAGCCCTGTCAAGCGTACCCAATATATGCAGGAGCGTGCTCTTTCCTGCACCCGAAGAACCTGCTATGCTCACAATTTCTCCTTTTGTAATTTCAATATCAACTCCTTTTAAAACAGGCAAGGACCCGTAATTTTTATAAATGTTGGTAGCTTTTAGCATTTTACACCGTTTCGACTTGAAAGCCCATAATAACTTTTGTGTGGGTATTAAAAGTAAAGGTTAAAATACAATCTGAGAAAGAAAAAATAATAACAGCCCGCGTGCATCCGTTTACTAAAATTATTCATCACATAGTAATTCGCGCCTGTAAAAAACAATATTTGGTAATCCCGATTTAACTTTTACATTTGCGGAAAATTTGAACCCCGGGAAAATTAATTTTTAATAGAATAAAAGGAGATAAAATATGTTTTGGACGTTAGAACTAGCCTCACACCTTGAAGACGCACCCTGGCCTGCAACGAAAGATGAATTGATTGATTTTTCAATTCGTAGCGGGGCACCTATTGAAGTCGTTGAAAACCTGCAGGAACTGGAAGATGAGGGTGGAGAAATTTATGAAGGCCTTGAAGACATCTGGCCTGATTACCCAAGCCAGGAGGATTTCTTTTTCAATGAAGATGAATATTGATTAAGCTTCTAATGAATACTTACGCAACCGCTCAATAATCTGAGCGGTTTTTTTATATCCAGGCGATGAACTTTTTTATTTGTAAGCAACCACACAGGTATCATATAGAAGTTAGCAAGTTTCGGGTAGGTCATCGTCTCTTTCAATTTTACTTTTGTGTAATAAAATTAATAATATGAAAGAGCAGGAAAAAACTAATTACAGCAGGATAGAAGAAGCTATTAGTTATATCAAAACAAATTTTAAAGAGCAACCCGGGCTTGATGAAATAGCCGACAAAATACATCTCAGCCCTTTTCACTTCCAACGCCTGTTTACACAATGGGCGGGTGTAAGTCCCAAGAAATTTTTGCAATACATAACTGTTGAATATGCAAAAAGTATTTTGAAAGATAAGCAGGCCACCTTGTTCGATGCTGCTTATGAAACAGGACTTTCAGGAACGAGTCGGCTGCATGATTTATTTATAACAATTGAAGGAATGACTCCTGGTGAATTTAAAAATGGCGGTGAAAATCTTTTCATAAATTATAGTTATGCTGAAAGCCCTTTCGGAAATATTTTAGTGGCATCTACTAAAAAGGGGATTTGCTACATGGCATTCACGACTACTGAAAAGGAAGCGTTCAACCAACTTCAAAAAAGATTCCCAAATGCGCACTACCAACAAATGGTTGATCTGGTTCAACAAAAGGCATTGTACATTTTTACGCATGACTGGAGCAAACTTGATGAGATAAAACTTCACCTGAAAGGAACAGACTTCCAGTTAAAAGTCTGGGAAACCTTGTTGAAAATCCCGATGGGTAAACTTTCAACTTATAAAAGTATTGCAGAACAAATTCATAACCCAACAGCATCAAGAGCGGTTGGATCTGCAATTGGGGATAATCCAGTCGCATTTTTAATTCCTTGCCATCGCGTCATTCAGTCTTCCGGCACACTGGGCGGATATCATTGGGGAGACAATCGCAAAGCGGCAATCATCGGGTGGGAAGCGGCAAGAACAGATGTTCAACATAAGCAGGCATCCTAAATACTGCCTGGAATTTCGATTATTTCAATTTGTCACTACATCACTTTTTAAGAATATGAAAAATATAAATGCAAAGCTTTCGGTTATTAACTGGAAAGAAATCACAGAAAATATAAATGAAAAGGGGTTTGCTATTCTCCCCGGAATTTTAAACGAAAAAGAATGTGAAGAGATAATTAGAAACTATGACAATGAAATTCTTTACAGGAAAAAGATCGTGATGGAGCGCTATCGTTTTGGGCTGGGTGAATATAAATACTTCGATTATCCGTTGCCGCCTTTAATTCAAAACATAAGAGAAAATGTGTATCCTCATCTTGCAGCAATTGCAAATAGCTGGATGAAAATGCTCAACATTGATAAAAATTTCCCGGTACATTTTCTGAAATGCAAAGCCTCTGTCACACTAATAATCAATTGAAGCCAACTGTACTGATTTTAAAATATGGCAAAGGCGGTTACAACACTTTGCACCAGGATTTATACGGCGAAATATTTTTTCCAATGCAGGTCGTTTTGTTTTTAAATGAGCCCGGCAAAGATTTTACGGGAGGGGAGTTTGTTTTAACACAGCAAATTCCGAGGGCGCAATCAAAAGCAATCGTATTGAAACCCAAAAAGGGGGATATGTTGATGTTCACAAACAACTTCAGACCGGTGAAGGGCAGTAAAGGATATTATCGTGTAAATATGAAGCATGGCGTAAGTGAGCTCCATGACGGCGAACGCCATACGTTAGGAATAATATTTCATGATGCATTAAACTAAAATCCGATGAACAGCTTGATGAATATGTTTATGAAGCACCTGGGGAAAAAATTAGGAAAAAATAAAGTAATAAATATCAACAATGGAAAGCCGGAGTTTTTCAATAGAATAGCTATTTTATTTCTGCTTTCTTAAAATTCTTTTGCGATGTTTTGCACCCCAGTTTACCAGCTCCTGTATAACAGTTTCAAGGGTTTCCCCGTAAGAAGTAAGCTGGTACTCCACGGTAACTGGTTTCGTATCTAAGACAGTCCGGGTTACCAGTTCATTTATCTCCAGTTCCTTTAATTCTTTAGATAACATCTTTCCCGTAATTTTTCCAACGTGGCGCTGTAATTCCTTAAACCGTTTTTTATCTTCATTTAACGAACACAGGATAGAGATTTTCCATTTTCCATTCAATATATCCATTGCATCACAAAGGGCTAACATATCTTTGTGCCCGAATGATTTTTTATTTGCCATGTATCAATTTTTTTGTGGTATCTCACGGGAAACCACTTTACAAAAGTAAACTGGTTACAAATATATACCATTAGTTGTAACTTTGTCTCATCAGGAAATTCTGACAAAAAATTTCAAAACAAAAAGAAATGAAAGAAACAAAACAAATAGAAAGAATTTTTAAACGTCCTGTGGAGCCTGGTATGGTTGGTGATGGCTTCAGGGTGTACAATTACTTCCCTAACGGTTACAAAATACGTAACAGGTTAAGCCCCTTCCTGATGCTTGACTTTAATCCTGCATTTGATTTTGGCGTATCCGACCATCCAAGAGGTGTTGATGTTCATCCCCATAAAGGTTTTGAAACCGTAACGATTGCCTATAAAGGAAGTGTAGAACATTATGACAGCACAGGAAACAGTGGTGTAATTAACCCGGGAGATGTTCAGTGGATGACCGCCGGATCAGGTATTCTCCACAAGGAATTTCATGAAAAAGAATTTTCTAAAAAAGGCGGACCGTTCGAAATGATCCAACTTTGGGTGAATCTTCCTAAAAAAGATAAATTGACATCACCGAAATACCAGTCTCTTGTTGGTGCAGAAATGAACAAAGTTGAGCTTCCCGGGAATGGCGGTATGGTGAAAGTGATTGCAGGGAATTTGAATGGCGTGAAAGGTTCTGCCACTACATTTACTGAAATGAATGTTTTCGATATTCGTTTGAATCCAAATGGTGAAATGACGACGGATATTCCGGCTACGCATAACGCAGCGATTTTAGTGGTTGAAGGAACCGTTGAGGTTAATGGCAAAACTGCAGGATTACACGATTTTGTTTTATTTAAAAATGAAGGTGAGGCAATTACAATAAACGCAAAAGAAAATAGTGTGCTGTTGTTGTTAAGTGGTGAACCCATCAATGAACCTATTGCTCAATATGGACCTTTCGTGATGAACACCCAGCAGGAAATACAGGAAACTTTTGTGGAATACCAGGCCGGCAAATTCGGGGTATTAAATTAATTCGGGTAGTTAATGGAATATAAAATTATCAATAATGAAAAGCTAATGCATTTTGAAATTCACGAAAATGATGAAGTTGCGTTTCTTGAATACAGGTATTACAAAAAAGATATTGCATTTATGCATACCGAAGTTCCTGAAAGTATGAGTGGGAGGGGAGTTGCAGGAGCATTAGCTCAATATGCTTTTCAATTTGCAAAACAGCACAAGAAACCGGTTATGGTTTACTGTCCCTTTGTTGGGGGATATTTGAAGCGGCATCACGAATTGAGACAGCAATTAAATAAAGCGTTTTACCAGTAATCCATACTCATCTTAATACTTTGGAGCACCGGCTAAAATCTCATCACTTGCAAAATCTTTATATTTTTCAAAGTTTTCAATAAAGTAATCCGCAAGCTTACGTGCGGTTGCCACATAGGCGTCCTTATCTTTCCAAGTAAATTTAGCGCTTAGCATTTCAGTGGGAACGCCCGGACATTCATCAGGCATCATCATTCCAAAAATTGAATGGGCGTGATAGGAAACATTATCCAGTTTTCCTTCAAGCGCTGCAGTTATCATGGCCCTCGTATATTCAAGTTTCATCCGGCTGCCAACTCCATAGCCTCCACCATTCCAACCGGTATTTACCATCCATATGTTTACATTGTGTTCTTTCATTTTCTTACCTAACATTTCAGCATACAATGTAGGATGAAGCGGTAAAAAAGGAGCGCCAAAACATGCACTGAACGTAGGTTTAGGCTCTTTAACTCCTGCTTCAGTGCCTGCTACTTTTGCAGTGTAGCCGCTTATGAAATGATACATGGCTTGCCCCGGCGTCAGTTTACTTATGGGAGGTAAAATTCCGTACGCATCTGCCGTAAGGAAAAAAATATTTTTTGGCGTTTTTCCAATCGACGGTTCCAACGCATTGCTGATAAAATTTAAAGGATAACTTACCCTTGTATTCTCTGTAATTTTTTTACTTGCAAAGTCTATTTTATTAGTGCCTTCAATAAAAGTTACATTTTCAACGATTGCCCCGCATTTAATTGCATCATAAATATCAGGCTCCTTTTCTTTACTAAGGTCAATTGTTTTGGCATAACAACCACCTTCAAAATTAAATACTGAATCATTGTTCCATCCATGTTCGTCGTCACCGATGAGCATCCTGTTGGGATCTGCACTCAGGGTGGTTTTACCTGTACCGCTTAGGCCAAAAAATATAGCGGTATCGCCGTTCTTTCCAACATTGGCCGAGCAATGCATGCTCAATACCTT
>JBBSPK010000157.1:0-6756 GCA_038258875.1 Chitinophagales bacterium | reverse complement strand
TTCCCTCAAAATTGAGTTGCTTAATTTTATTCATGGTTCTTGATTTAAAGTGTGATTGATTTTTTGTCACTTCAAATTTCACTTATTTCAAGAACCAGCTTTTATAATCGAACACCCTTCATACATAAGACCTCACGAACCATAATATATTTATATCAAAGCACGGCCCCAATGTGTTTTATAAATTTCCCTACCCGTTGGTGTTTCCCTTTAATCGCTAATCCGCACCCTGGTCAGTAAGAGCCGTCTGGTCTGACCAACGGCGTGGAATTTTGATTACATGTTAGCTAAACACGGATTAAACATACAGGTATTTGGAGACTATAAGCTGCATGAATACAATAAAAAAACATCACCGCGAATTATTTTGACTGCCAGGTAAATTAACTACTAAAGACTTTTTGTATTTTACTAAAAAATAAAAGTTATGTGGAACACTGATACTCTATGGTTTGAAATTTCTATAGTAACAATTTTCTTTTTAGTTGGAAATATTTTCCTGGGACATTTTGAAGAGCGAAGCCCTTAGCAAAGTACGTTGTAACCGTTGTAATCATTATTTCATTATCAATATTCTTTGGCAGAACAGTTGCTTTAATAATTCTGGGAGCATCATTAATCCCTGTTATATATGTTCATGGAATAATGTTGCCAAAAAAGGGATAAACGGATGGACAGGCGAACCTAAATGTAAATATTATGATTTACGGGGCTGGGACAAAAATATTTTCGGCACAGAAAAAAAATGAAAGCAAAGCAGGCACAGAGTTTTAAAAAAAATTTATACCCATGATAATAACATGCTCCCGAATCATTCTTTTTAAATTCAATTTTCTTTAAAAATACATTGGAGTGGTTATTAATATTGAGATATTTTGGATGTATTTGCGGGATGCAGACTCCGCAGCAAATGCACCTTCATATTAATCCGAACCCTAAAAAACTAAAAACAAATATGATGTGCAGAAAATATTTTTAATAATTTCAACTAACAAAAACGTCAACTAAAATAGAGACGTGACTGCGACCTCTTTCTAAAATTTTTAGCAGATAGAAAAACTCTTATCAATGAAACTAAATTTTGACACTATCATTCTTTATGTTCAAAATGTTGACAGGTTAAAATCCTTTTACACCAACATATTTGGGCTTGAAATCGTAGAAGATGACACAAATCGGTTTGGACACTCTTGCGGGCTGGGAATGGTTATATCGGGCTTCACAAATCGGAGACCAATATTTAAGCAAGATGAAAGCAGAGCATAAATTTGACAATAATGCCAAAATCGTTTTTGAAATTGAAGACGACATTCATAAAACAAGGCAGTTACTTCTTGACAAAAACGTTCCCATAAGAGAAATTAAAACGTTTGACAATTATGATTATTGGCTTTGTGACGGAGAAGACCCCGAAGGAAACGTTTTTCAGCTATAGCAAAGAAAGGTACCATGAACTACGCCATACCAACACAACTAGTCCTCGTTTGCAACGAGGATTATCTCCAGAATTGTAAGCTCCCCCAAAAATACCTTAGATTATGAAAATTGTATCTCCAATATTCTTTTCAAAACAGATTTACAGTTCTTGTGTGAGCTGGTTCTTTGTATTGTGTTAGCGGGAATTATGAAATAATGAATGGCAATTGTATGATCTAAAAATTGATTCGTCAGAACTTCATAATATTTATAATGATGCTTCCTACAAAAAAGTACAGCGGGAATTAAAGAAACAACTAAGCCTGGCGATAAAAAAAAATAAAGATGAAATATAGAAATGCGGGACAATATAAGTCGCTTTTCATTGCCCGGTTTCAACCCAATTATAGTTGCTGGAGAAATTTTTAAAAGTCGCAATTGACCCCTTGTTAAGTCCCGAACACACACAATAAAAGTTGACTAAAACGAATATTTTTAGGGTAATAAAAATCAGGATTATTTAAACACACAGTATCTAAGAAAAAATAATTCTATGAATACTAAACCGAATAACATTGATGAATATATTTCCGGGTTTCCAAAAGATGTTCAAAAAAATTTAGAACAGGTAAGGAAAACCATTAAAAAAGCGGCACCCCAGGCTGAAGAAACTATTAGTTATGCAATACCCACATTCGACCTTAATGGCAAGCACCTGGTGCATTTTGCCGGGTACGAAAACCATGTAGGGTTTTATCCTGCACCTGTTGGAATGGAAGCTTTTAAAAAAGAATTTGCGAAATACAAAACAGGAAAGGGATCTGTACAGTTTCCGCTTAACAATCCAATGCCTCTTGATCTCATAACCAGGATTGTAAAGTTCAGGGTAAAGCAAAACCTGGAGAAAGTAAAGGCGAGATCATAAAGCAAACCTTGAGCCAGCCATATTTTAAAAAACCCGTTGTGATACGGGCTTTTTTAGTGTTATCATAAATAATTTATTATAATCATTTTTTTGCTGTATTGTCTTTTAATTCCGCCGCCTTTTTTACAAGCGATACAAATTCTTTCCTGTAGCCTTCAGCATCTTTCCCTAGTGACGCATTTGCTAAGCGAATCACCTGGTCGTAAGTACTGCTGCCTTTATATTCGCTGTTACGCAACAGCATCGCAAAATCTGCACCGGATGTGGCAAACCTGAAATTATCGGAAGCATTATTAATGTCAACCATTTTGTCAATAACAGGATGAACAATAAGCTCGCTATTATCTTTGCCGGGGACTTTATACCGGAATTTTACCGTAAGCATTTCGTCAGTAAATGAAGAGGGTATTTTTTTGCCGAGCTTTTGATACTTTAACGGGTCTACATTTTTTAGAAATTCAGATTGCACTCCCGCCGGAATAATTTCATACAAAGCAGTTACTGTATGACCGCTTCCCAATTCGCCCGCATCTTTTTTATCATCATTAAAATCTTCTTTGTTTAATAACCTGTTTTCATATCCTATCAACCTATAACCTGCTACTTTTTCAGGACTGAATTCTATTTGCAGTTTTACATCCTTTGCAATAGTAAACAACGTGCCTCCAAATTCATTTATCAAAACTTTTTTTGCTTCGTTTATGCCGTCAATGTATGCATGATTACCATTTCCTTTATCGGCAAGTTGTTGCATCTTGCTGTCTTTATAATTGCCCATTCCATACCCAAGCACCGTTAAATAAATTCCCTTATTTCCTTCTTTTTCTACGAGCCTTACCATATCATCATCG
This sequence comes from Chitinophagales bacterium, assembly GCA_038258875.1. Lineage (GTDB taxonomy): Bacteria > Bacteroidota > Bacteroidia > Chitinophagales > Chitinophagaceae > Ginsengibacter. The sequence continues at coordinate 3,564 of JBBSPK010000157.1, read as the reverse complement.
CTGCTTGCGCCTACATTAAAATCCCCATCTGTACACAAGATGATACGATTATTTCCATCTTTCATAAAATTTTCCTGTCCGGTTTTATAGGCAAGCAAAATCCCCGCCCCGCCTGCCGTTGAGCCACCGGCTTCCAATGCATCGATAGCCGTTTTTATTTTTATCTTATCGCTGCCGCTCGTTGAAGGTAACACCAGGCCTGCATTGCCCGCATACACAACAATTGAAATGCGATCACTTTCGCGAAGCTGATCGGTAAGCATTTTCATGGACGCTTTTACCAAAGGCAATTTATTTTCATCCATCATAGAACCCGATACATCAATTAAAAACACGAGATTGGATGGAGGCAAATTTTCTGCCGGAATATTCTTTCCTTGTAATCCAATTAACACTAATTTATTTTCTTTATTCCATGGGCAGTTACTTATTTCAGTATTAATTGAAAAAGGATCTTTCCCGGTTGGCTGCGGATATTGATACTTAAAATAATTGATCATCTCTTCAGTACGGACTGCACCCGCAGGAGGCAATTGATTATTGTTTAGGTAACGACGGACATTGCTATATGATGCGGCATCCACATCAATCGAAAAAGTAGAAAGCGGATCATCGGCTACCTTATGAAAACCATTTTCTACTATGTTGCTGTATTCTTCCGTATTGTACTCTTCATCCCGACTGTACCGGCTTTGACCGGTTCCGGGAGAATAAATGCCATTTGCCATTCCTCGTAGTTTTGCAGGGGCATACGCTACTGATTTATCAACTTTAGAATCATATGCGGTAACCACCACTTCCTGTAAAGCTGAATCCTGCAACGTCGAAGATTTTATTTTCAGGACTACATTAATAATAATTTGCTTATTGATTTTGATTTCTTGTGTAATGTAACCGATAGCGGAAAATGTAAGATATTTCTCATTATCACTAATGGTTACAGTGTAGTTACCGAACGTATCACTCGTAGCTTCTGTATTGCCGGCTTTTACTTTTGCAACAACTGCATTTCCGTTTTCATCTTTTACATTTCCAGTAATAGTAATTTCGTTACTTCGGAAAGCCGCTACCAGGATGAATATTGAAAGCAGCATTAAAATAATTTTTTTCATAAACTAATTTTTTAAGGTGATGCCAATACAATAATTCTATTTTTATATTGCTATTGGCAAATGATTTTTATAATGGATGCAACTTTTTGACGGATTACATAAATCTTTCAAAGAAATGTTTGAATAACTTTATCGATTGGCACTTATAAAAAAAATAGAATCGGCAGAAAGTGACCAGGAACTTGTACAACTGTATAAAACAGGTGGCAATATGGGTACGCTTGGTGAACTATATAACCGGTATATGGATTTAGTTTATGGTGTATGCCTCAAATACATGAAGGAACCCGAAGAAGCAAAAGATTGCGTAATTAATATTTTTGAAGAACTGGTAGTAAAGCTAAAAAAATATGAAGTAGAAAATTTTAAAGGCTGGCTATACCAATTGGCAAAAAATTATTGCCTGATGAAATTACGTAGTAGAAAAAGCAAACCCGTTAATATTGATATGGACATTATGCATTTGGCCGAAAATAATCATCCTGATAATGTAATCGATAAAGAGCAACATTTTACTATTATGGAATACTGTATAGAACAGCTGCCGCAGGATCAAAAACAGGCAATACAATTATTTTACCTGCAGGAAAAATGTTATAAAGAAATAGCAAAAACGACTAATACCGACATTAATAAAATAAGAAGTTTTATTCAAAATGGCAGGAGAAATTTAAAAATATGCATGGAAAAAAAGTGTTGGAAGTATAAGTGATGAAGGAAAATAAAACATATATCGTAGCAGATTTTGAACGCTATCATTCCGGCACCATGCCGGCTGGTGAAATGCATGCATTGGAAAAAGCCGCATTGGAAGATCCGTTTCTTGCCGATGCGCTGGAGGGCTTTGCTTATTCCTCATCTGCCGAGAAAGATATTGAAGAGTTGGGGGCAAGACTGAATAAAAAAAGAGAAAGAAATGTGTTTTCACTTTACTCCATTTCGCAAAGTGGATGGTGGCGTATTGCAGCACTGTTCATCATTGTAGCCGGAGCAGGCTATTTCTTATACAATATAAATTATACAGCGAAAGAAAATCCGCCTACAAAAAATGATCTTGCAACCACTGAAAACGAAACAAGCACAGCTGGAAAAAAAGACAGCAATATTGCAATGATTAATACTGATTCTGCAACTGCAAATAGCGATATTGCTTTTGAAAACCACCAGGTACGGAAATTTGAAGAAACCAAAAAAACGAGTTTACCAAGACCGGAATCACAGGTTGATAAAAAGGTCATGGCTTATGATGATGCCAGGGAACCTGCGCCTTCAGCTCTTGCCATGAAATCAAAAGATATTTCCGAAAAGCAAATAGAAGAAAATAGTAAAAATGAAAATGATAAAGCAATACCGTCCCAATTTTTCCTAAAGGGTAAAGTGACTGATGATGTCGGAAATCCTGTTGCATTTGCAACTATAAGAGATGCCATGCGGAACAAAGTAACCATGGCAGATTCTGCAGGACAATTTAGTCTTAAGTCACCGGATAGTAATACTATTGCAATTGTATCTGCAGTGGGCTATGCTAATAAAAAAGTTACCCTGCAAAAAGATGAACAGCCAACAATAACAATAAGCAGAAGTGAAGGAGATCTTAATGATGTAACAGTGGTCACTGCTATGGGAAAAAAGAAAAATAACAAAAGAGTTTTGTCGAGATCAGATGCTTTCAATGGTAAAGCGGCAGGTACTGAAATAAATCAATCACTGGCTAATACTGATAAGTTTGATCAATATCTTAAAGAAAATATCAAACCAATTTACGATGATGAAAACAACGTACAGACCGGCGAAGTCTTTCTTTCCTTTACCACTGATAAAAATGGGACGCCTGATAAAATTAAAATTGTAAAATCATCATCTTGTAAAGAATGTGAAAAAGAAGCAATACGGCTCCTAAAAAATGGCCCGGACTGGATGATTATTAACGAGAAGTGGCGAACAGTACAGATAAAATTTTAAATAAAATAAACTATCCCGAAGTCGTCGTGGCACATTTGCCATTCATATAAATTTCATTCATCTGGTTCCTATTGTTTATTAATTTGGGGCAAATTTTCTTATGTATCTTGATGTGCTCATATTTATTTTACTTTTTGGCATATTCCAGGGGTTATTGATTTTTACAGTTCTTCTCACAAATAAAAAAGTCCGGGCTTTCCATTTTTTCCTGAGCGCTTATATTGCCGTGTTATTGCTCCAGCTATTTTTTAAAGTGTTGAGTAAAGGATGGCTGGTGGAAACGATCCAGGAAGGCTACTTTTTATCATACTATCTGCCACTGCTGTATGGGCCGCTCGTGTTTCTTTTTGCAAAATCTTATTTGCATAATAATTATAAAGGGAAATTAGCAGTTGCTTTGCATTTCATTCCTTTTGCAGTTTATCTTGTTTTCTTCCTGTTGGCAAATCCCTTAAAACGCCCTCCCGCATTTCTAATTTTTATTTTAGGC
>JBBSPK010000156.1:0-6863 GCA_038258875.1 Chitinophagales bacterium | reverse complement strand
CTTAATTAACCTCATTATTTCATGTAAGAAGCTATTTTACAACATAATATTTTATATATTTTTAGTGATCTAAAGAACCAATTGTTTTCTAAAAATTATATAGAAAAATTTTAAAAGAGTATTATGCCAAATTTAACGCTTGAATAATAAGGAAGCCTAAAGGATTTTAAATGAAAAACACAGGAATAATTTTCAATAAACGTCTAAAATAATATACAATGAAAGACGAATTCATAAATAAAAAAATTGATGCCGCAATGCATAGCCTTGATGGGATTGAAAAAGCATCTCCGCGTCCCTTTCTATTTACAAGACTTGAAGCAAGAATGCTTAACGATAAAAGCATTTGGGCACAGTTGTCAGCATTTGTAACAAGGCCTGTGATTGCCTTTGCTTGTATTTGTTTCGTATTAATTATAAATCTTGTCGTGATTTTTACGACGAATAATTCGGAAAATTCTTTGACCCAACAAGGGAATGAACTGGCGACAACCGATGAATATAGCCAGGTAAGCTCTAATTTATATGAATTTGAAAACCCTAAACCATAATGGACGCTGTAACAAAAAATAAGTCACTCGTTTCAATTATCATTTTTCTTTTGATAACGAATATTGCCATGGTAATCTTCTTCCTGGTATTAAATTCGAGTAGTCACAGACCGTCCCGGAATCAAAACGGCATGTCGGAAGCCTTGCAAAAAGAAGCCAACTTCAGTAAAGAACAACTGGATACCTATCAATCTTTAAGAAAAAATCATTTTAATAAAATACATCCCTTATTTGACGATTTGCGAAAATCAAAAATGGATTTCTACACTTTAATTTATAACCCGCAGGTTTCTGATTCATCTTTAAATGCTGCTGCAGATTTAATTGCTGAAAAACAAAAAAACCTGGATATGCAAATGTTTAAACATTTTGAAACTGTAAGAAATATATGCACGCCCGACCAGTTACAAAAATTTGATACTGTAGTAAAAAAGGTATTTACAAGAATGATAGCTAAAACTGGCAAATCAAATCGAGATCAGAAGAAATAAAATTTTCTAAAAATAATCCTCTAAAATTTAAAACAAATGCAAAACGTATGAAAACAAAAATCTCAATGCTTGTTGCCTTTTTATTTGCAGCAACAATCAGCACACACGCACAACAAGGAATGCAACGACGCACTGTAGAAGAGCGGGCAAAATCGGCTATGGATAAAATGAAGGACCCCCTCAAACTTGATCAAACGGAACAGGATAAAACAACTGCTGTCTTTACAGATTATTATACTGCCCTGGACAAAATGCGGGAAGACGCAAGAGCCAGCGGAAACAAGCCCGACAGAAGCCTGTTTGAAAAAATGACGAATGACCGCGACGAAAAATTAAAAGCAATTTTTACTGATGAACAGTACAAAAAATTTAAAGATGAAGTAGAACCTACGCTTCGCCCCCAGCGCCGGCAGGGTACACAGCGAAGCAGTAACAGTTAAAAGTTAATTGGTTAAGATGGGTAATTTAAAGGTTTGTTTACGAACAAGCCTTTTTTATTTTTTGGCATCAAAGGGAACGTTGTAGCTAAAATTACTGACGCAAATAAAAGCTCAGAGTTAGACCGCAAAAAAATTTGATGTAGTTTTATAAGGTAAAAAAGAAGAACATGCAGGAACCAAAACATGATAAAGAGAGATGGGATTTTCAATTGGAACGATTTATATTTTTTAGTGACGCTGTTTTTGCGATATGCATTACTTTATTAATTATTGAAATTAAAGTGCCTGAAATAGAGCAGCCTACTGATGCACTTTTATGGCATTCGCTTTCAGAGATGTCGCTTCGGTTTGTGGGATTTATAATCAGCTTCGGAATTGTAGGACACTACTGGTCTGTACATCATCGGATATTTGGGTATGTTACCAGGTATACAACTTCGCTATTATGGATCAATCTGGGGTTTTTGTTTACTGTTGTTTTGCTCCCGTTTAGTGCAGCTTTCCTTGGTGAATTCAGTTCCAATACAAGCGTAAAAATTCCTTATGCTGTCTATACTTTAAATATGTGTTTAACAGCCTTTATGAATTGCTGGCTTTGGGTATATGTAAGCAATCCTAAAAGGAAAATGCTTACCCGCCAAATATCAAGGGCAAGAATTAAACTAGGTATTTACCGAAGCCTTGTCATCCCCATAATTTTTGTTATCTCGTTACTGGTCTTTTTTATTTTTCCTGTTTTCTCACGCTATATTTTGTTACTAATACCAGTAATACTACATTGGGGTATGGGGGGTCTTGAAAAAAGAGCAGAACGGGAAGAAGCCGCTGCAGCCCATAAAATTAATCCTCATACAGCTACGCTACATAAACCTGAAGTAAAGAGTAATCAATAAATACGGCTGGAATTTATGATCTAATCGTGCTATTCACTTATGGGAGTATGGGATTGTAATATCCTAACGCAATAAAGTAACTAATCCCTTTTTTCTTACGAATTCTTTGGTGCCGGGATGTCGGTATTGCAGTGTCCATACATAGATGCCTACAGGTAAAATATCTTGTTGCTTTTTCCCGTCCCATCCTTTGTTTAATTTGTTAGATACAAAAACAGTATTACCATACCGGTCATAAACTTTAAACTGGTATTCTATGGGAAAGCAATCAAATACGGGCTTAAATTCGTCATTTAGCCTATCATAATTAGGCGTAAATGCATTTGGGATATAAGAATTGCATGGGCATACATCAAATGTTGCGGTGAATGATTTTGTATCTAATGAACAATCATTCATAACCGTAATGGTATATGTTCCTGATTTATCGATCGTCCTTACAGGATTGGTACTTCCATCTTCCCATTGATATTGTTTTGCATCCGGAATGGAAGCATCAACTAAAAACGATGCACCTTTACACATTACGGTATCTTTTAAAGATGGCGGTTTTACAACTTTATCTTCTGTTATGATTACATTCGAATAAGCGGTATCTACAAAACACCTATCATAAATAATAGCTTTTACCGGATAGGTGCCGGCTCCGGGATATTGATGTGAAGGTTTTTTTAGCGTGGAAAAATTCCTGGCCTCCGAAGGAATATCTCCGAAATCCCATTTTACAGAATCAAGCCGGTTAAATATGAGGCTAAACTCGACAGGTTGGTCAACACAATTGTTCCTTTTGTATTGGATGCTGTTTTCACGCGGGGTAAAACTACCGGACCTTATGTAACTATAATTTAGAAATTTGTATTGCTTTTTTAAATCCACTATTGTTGGCCGGTAATTACAATTCTTTCCCGCTTTGGGAGGATCTTCTATTACACCCATTGCTTTTTCCAGGTCTAAACCAACGTTTTCACGGCGATTTATGTAAATCCTTCCGTCGGGCCCAAGTTGCATTGTGCGTCTAAGAATCGTGCATGACCTTATACAAACCGTCCTGTCCCCTATATTTACTTTATATAAGGTTTTTTCAATATCAGAAGCCGATCCTGCATTTAGATCCATCTGATATATATAATGAATCTCTGCCGCAGCTTCTGGATCGAATATTTCAAAAGAGCCAAAATATAATTTACTTCCGTCTGCACTTATTTCTACATCTTCCAGGTATTGATCTTTCGGTATAGAAAGTTTTATTGGATTTGCAAATTTGCCGGTTTGATTGTCAAAATCAAAAACAACAATTTTATTATTATCAGCGTCAGGAACAATCAGCCGCTCGCTATTTGCGGAGAATTTTATGTTGCCGTATTTCGCATTTAATTTAGTTACTGGAAGAATATTTCCTGGCACAGGAGTAATGACGGGATTAGTACTAACGCCAGAAGCTGTTACCAGAAAAGAATATAATTCGCCCGGAGCATGCGCTGTAATCCATGTATCTATTTGATTGCAATGTCCCGTACCAGCCAATACATGAGAGGCATTTGACAGTAATGTTGTAAAATACGAGACTGGGGTTGTGGGTCGCGGATATACTGCTTCCTCTATATCTCCGGGTTTATACACCTTAACGCTGAAGTAGATTAGCTTGTAGGCGGTAGGATTATTTGAATCATCAATACCAAAATAATAGTACAGTGAATCATTTGAAATATGAGGCGTTATTAAAGGGATAATATTTCCATACCACGGCCACCAATTATTGTATTTTGGAAAACTAAAGCCATCCTTATTCCACACGGTTAAGCCATCTGTATAAAAAAGCAATTGGCCGTCTATTGAACAAATGGATGAAACGTAATAGGGGGGATTCGTCGCTACTAACTTCGATTTGAAAAGACTCACCGGCGTTGTATTAAAATTCAATCCTACTCCATCTCCAAACGCCCAAATATTATTTCTTTTCTGTGCACTAAGACTTACCGTAATAACAATAAAAACCAACAAAAAACAACTTTTTTTCATCGGGTAGAATGAATGTCTGAATAAATTAAACCGGGCAAAAACAGCACTTGAAATTTAGTTTTATATACGTTCACTTTCAATATAAGGGATCCTTATACTTCAAAATTTTGAAATATTTCTCTTAAAATGAGACCCTGAAATTACTTATAAATTTTCTAAAATCTTTTCCTGGGCCGCTTTTAGTTGCTCTTTGGACGGGGTTAATTTTTTTCTTGTAAAATTTAAATCATCAGCACTATTGATAGGAACAAGGTGCATATGTGCATGAGGAACTTCAAGGCCAATAACGCTTATACCACAGCGATTACAACGAAAAGATTTTTCAATTGCTTTTGCTATTGGTTTTGCGAATAGAAAAAACTCTTTGAGGTAATCATCGGTCATATCAAAAAAGTTATCAATCTCAACTTTGGGAACCACGAGTGTATGTCCTTCAACCAATGGATTGATATCAAGAAATGCGAAAAATTTTTCATTTTCCGCAATCTTATAACCTGGTATTTCACCTGCAATTATTTTTGAAAAAATTGTCATAACGTGTGTTCTAAAGATTGTGCACAAGTATCGTCAGTATTCAAATTGACAACGCAGGCCTTCTACCTACGAAGTAATATTTTCTATTTTAAATTTTATCATCCCGGCAGGTATTTTTATTTCCGCAGTTTCGCCCACAGCTTTTCCAAGCAAACCTTTTCCAATGGGTGATGCCGCAGAAATTTTTTGTAGTTTAAGATCAGCTTCTTTTTCTGAAACTATCTGGTAAGTAACCTGCTTTTTTGTTGCCAGGTTTGTAAGTGTAACTTTCGTGAGTATAGAAACTTTACTGGTATCAATAGCATTTTCATCTACAATCCTTGCTGTAGCAATAATCGTTTCTAATTGTTTGATTTTGGCTTCCAATATTCCCTGCGCTTCTTTTGCAGCATCGTACTCTGCATTTTCTTTCAGGTCACCCTTCTCTCTTGCTTCGCCGATAGCCTTTGACGCCGCAGGCCGCTCAACACCCTTCATGTGCTGCAGCTCAACTTTCATTTGATCAAATGTGTCTTTAGTTACATAATTAATCTGGCTCATATCCTCATTTTAATAATTGATAATTTTCTATAGGTTAAACGAAAAAAAATACAACGCCCCATTTTTATTGAGACGTTGTATGGTTACAAATATAAAAAAAAATTGAATTATTCTTCCAGCTTCAGTTTTTTCAACAAAACTTTTGCCATTTTATGAAAGGCCTCTACGCTATATCCCGCTATGTGAGGGGTAATTATAACATTTGGTTGCAGCAGCAAGGAGTTGAATCGCTGATTTTCTTCTTTTGTATAGCTATCAAATCTCTCATTTTCCAATACATCCAGGGCAGCTCCGGCAATTTTTTTATTTTTAATTGCTGAAAGTAATGCAGCTGTATCAGTTACTTTGCCCCTGCAGGTCGATATAAAGAATGGTATTTTTTGAAGTGAATTGAAAAATTTCTCATTGGCCATGTGTTGCGTTTCAAGCGTGAGAGGTACATGCATACTTATTACATCTGCATACCTGCAAACCTGCTCAAAATTGGCTTCCTTAATGTATCCTGATCCAAAACCGAAATTATATTTATCATAAGCAAGCACGGTAAGATTAAATGAGGAAAGCAATTTTGCGAATGCTGACCCTGTGTTGCCGTAACCTATAATACCAACTGTTTTTCCCTCCAACTCTATTCCGCGGTTCGCATCTCTTATCCATTTTCTTTCTTTAACTTCTTCAAAGCTTGATGATATTTTATTGGTAAGGTTCAGCAACATGCCTAGTGCATGTTCAGCCACTGCATTCCTGTTTCCTTCAGGGCTGCTTTCGCAACGAATTCCCTTCGCGGCAGCGTATTCCGTATCAATTAGTTCCATTCCGCTGCCAAGCCTGCCTATCCACTTCAGGCGGGTTGCCTTATCAATAAGTGGCCTGTCAACGGGTATCCGCGTTGTAACAACAATACCTTCGGCCTGGCTTATGATGGCGCTTAATTCTTCGTAACTTATTTTTTCTGAATGTAAAATTGAGTACCCCTTTTGCTGAAGAGCATCAATTAAATAGTTATGTACTTTAGATGTGATGATTACCTGTCTGTTCAAAATTTTTAGTTTAATTATTCCGCTGCAATCATACTTATTTCAAGATGTACATCCTTAGGTAAACCCTTGACTGCTACTGTTTCCCTGGCTGGAAAATCTGATTTAAAAAATTTTCCATAAACTTCATTAACAGTGGAGAATAAGCTCATATCTGTTAAAAAAATTGTTGTTTTCACAACGTTATTAAAGTCAAGGCCGGCCTGGGCTAAAATTGCACTTAAGTTCTTCATTACCTGCTTAGTTTCCTCGGTTATATTGGATGTAACAAGGTTAGAAGTACCGGGTTCAAGCGCTACCTGGCCCGAAATAAAAACCAATCCTCCTACCTTTACTGCCTGGCTATAGGGCCCAATAG
>JBBSPK010000155.1:0-6870 GCA_038258875.1 Chitinophagales bacterium | reverse complement strand
TTCTGTTCTAAAAAATTGGTGCTCTCTTCTTTAGCTTTGTCATTTTTCTCTGCCATATATTGTTGTAGTTTTTGCTGAATTGTCGTGTTACATGAATCAGGTGAAATTAAAAGAGTTTCATTATTAAAAACCGCATCGTATGCTTTTTTTACCATTGCTGAATTTATTTGCGGAACGCCCTGGCTTTTATAATAGCTGGCGGTTTGAACTCCCATTGCATAACTGAGGCTGTCAATTTCCGACATGGCCTGTGCCTTTGCCGCAGTCTTTGTTTGAGCATAAGCAACAGACGTAAGCAGTGCTGCGATCAGAAGTATTTTTTTCATCGGGTATTATTTTTTTAAATTTAGGCGCAAATATATCTCAATCTTCTCTAAAATCTTTACCAGTCAGATTTATAAACACGTCCTCAAGATTTGCAACCTTGGTCATTTTGGGCCTCTCAAAACCGGAAGCAACGAGATCATCAATTAATTTATCGGGAGTTTGAAGGGCAATAATTTTCCCCTCGTCCATTATCGCGACGCGTTCACACAATTGTTCGGCCTCATCCATATAGTGCGTGGTAATAATGACAGTAGTTCCCTCTTCACGGATGCGACGGATTAGATCCCAGAGATTTCGCCGAGCCTGCGGATCAAGGCCTGTCGTAGGCTCATCAAGAAAAATAATTTTTGGTTTATTGATCAATGTGGTGGCAATTGAAAATCGCTGCTTCTGCCCTCCACTCATTTCTTTGTATTTATTTTTGGCTTTCTCCCGAAGGTTCACGATGTCCAACAGTGCAAGCGGATCTGTCTTTGTATTGTACAAACCTGAGAAAAGTTCGATTAACTCGAGAAGGTTTAGCCCGGGATAGTAGCCTGAAGCCTGCAGTTGAACACCAATGATCTTCTTAATTTTTTCAGGTTCTTTATCCAGGTCGAAACCATTCACCATTACTTGTCCCGACGTTTTATCGCGAAGCGTCTCAATGATTTCCAAGGTTGTTGATTTACCAGCTCCGTTTGGTCCCAGCAAGCCAAAAATTTCTCCTTCATACACTTCGAATGAAATGCCTTTGACTGCTTCAAAATTGCCATAGTTTTTTACCAGATCCTTCACGGAAATAATCACGCGATCCATCATTGGAGTTTTATTTTTTCATTTATTTTGGAATCAAACCTTTCCTGTGCACACTTCAAGTTCGTTCATCATATTAATACTTCCTATAAAAAATGGCGAGCGTTGATGTAATTCTGTTGGCTCTTTTTCAAGGATGCGCATTTTTCCATCTGTTGCTTTACCGCCTGCAACTTCAATGATGTAGGCAAACGGGTTGCACTCATACAGCAATCTCAATTTTCCGTTTGGTTTATCAACCGTTCCGGGATACATAAAGATTCCACCCTTCACTAAGTTCCGGTGCACATCCGAAACCATGCTGCCAATGTATCGTTGCGTGTAGGGACCACCGTTGGAAGCATTTTTGTTCTGACAGTTATCAATATATTTTTTTACCTTGTCACTGTAGCGAAAAAACTGTCCATGATTCACCGAATAGATTTTGCCATCAGGCGGACATTTTATATCCGGATGGCTGAGACAAAATTCGCCGATCGACTGATCGAGCGTAAAACCATTAACACCCCGTTTGGTAGCATAAACAAGAATCGTGGACGAACCATAAATAATATATCCTGCTGCCACTTGTCGCATACCGGCCTGTAGAAAATCTTTGATCGTCAAAGCAGTGCCTGTTTTCGAAACACGACGATACACGCTGAATATTGTACCGATCGAAACATTCACATCAATATTGCTGCTGCCGTCCAGTGGGTCAAACATGCAAACATATTTAGAACCCCGGCTAATTTCATTGTCGAAAATTACCACATCATCAAGCTCTTCACTGGCTATGCCTGCACAACTAATACCATGACGAAGCACACGTGTTAGCTGATCGTTAGCATATTCATCCAGCTTCTTCACCTCTTCTCCCTGCACATTTACACTTCCCGTTTCGCCCAAAATATCTACAAGACCAGCCTTGTTCACCTCAACATTCACACGCTTGGCAGCGAGACCGATGTCCCGCAACAGACCCGCGAGTTCGCCTGTTGCCTGAGGAAACGCCCGCATTTCACGCAATGTAAATTCATCCAATGTTAAGATTTGCCTGTTTACCTGCATGGTCATTTGTTCTTGTTTTAAAGCAAACAAAAGTAGGTAATTAATCAATTTAGGATGTAGTGAAAGGAGACCGAGTTCCAGCGATCATCAAATATCGACATATGATTAATAAAAATCCAATCCTGCTTTACTATTTGATTTTACTTTGCATTCAATAAAATTGTAAGAGATGAAGGTGTTTAATTTGGAGGAGCAAGCATTAACGGTGTTGAAAGAATTCAGAATGTCGGAAGGATCTAAAAGGATTAAAGACTAAAATTATTATTCTTGAAAGAGTGAATCCTGGATGGAACGCATCTATCTCCGTATCTGTTTCACAATATTATAATAAAATCTTTGGGGCAACCGCATTTCCTCCGTTATAATGTCTGCCTGAGCGATTAAACCGTCCCTAAATTGTAAAGATTTTTTATAATTGGTATGCAGTCCGCGGGGCAAATTTACTTTGGCTAAAAAGCCGCTATCTGTTGGAATACTTTTTATATTGTGAATTTTTCCGATAACAGATCCATATTGCTCAAACGGATAAGCCTGAAATTTTAGTAATACTTCCTGGCCTTGTTTGACTTTACCTAAATTATGTTGTGGAATCCACATTTCTACAAAGTAAGAAGTATTAGAAGGTTGTATAGAAAAAAGCGATTCGGATATCTTAATTTCCTGGTTTTCCTGGAGGAAGCCTGTAAAGGATATAATGCCGGAGATGGGAGCTTTTAATACATATTTATATTCCCATGCCTGCACCTGGCTTTTAATCGTTTGCAGGGCCTGCAAAAAACTACTTTGTTGTATGGCAACCTGATTATCCAATTCTGCTATTTCCTTTTTTTTGTCGTTCTGCTGGCTTTCATTGGAAATAATAGAAGCATTAATTTGGGGTAGTGATAATTGTTTAGCTATTAGCTTGCTTTTTTCGTTACGGTATTCCATTGCCGAAATAATTTTCTCATCCACCAGGGTCTGATTCGCATTGAAGTTTTCATTGCTTAATGAAAGGTCTTGCTGATATAACTGCTTTTGATTTGTCGCGACATCATGCAACTTTTTAAAATTTTGCATATCGGTTAATAACATATTCTTCTTACGAAAATAGAATCCGCTATTTAAAAAATCCCTAAACGCAATGAACGATTGAATAAAAGTTTGATATGGAAGTTGCAACTCACCCAGGTCACTTAGTGATTTTTGACTCTGATATTCGGGGAAAAAGTGAACGATTTCGTCACTTCTTTTTTGATTCATCAGATCAATGACAGCATTGATTTGTCCATCAACTTTTTTTACTGATTCTACATTAGCAACACTTTCCATATAGCCGAGTATCTGACCGGAATCGACATTCTGATTTTCTTTGACTGTTATCTTAATCAATTTGCCGTCGGTCTTTGCTGTTATCTGCGTGGGAGGATTTACGCAGCTCAGTTTTGCTTTTGCTGTTACAATATCGGGGTATTGAATAAACCAGCTAATTAATCCAATTATTAATAGCAAGATAACAAAAAATAAAGTTCCCCATCTCACAATAAAAGGCGGTTTTTTTGAAATGATCTCATCAACTTCATTTCCATGTTCTGCAAAAGTATTTTCCATTGTTAAGATATCAGATGTTTCAAGGCCGGGGATGTTTATATCTTGTGGCATTTAATTATATTTGTTTTATGAGTGTTACAGAAATAACATTATATAATATACTTCGTAAAAAATTTGGCGAAGACGAAACAAAATCTTTAGTAGAGTTTATTAAAGCTGAAGTAAAAGATGAAGTAGATGCAAAGTCAAATATACTGCTAACCAAAGATGATAAGATTGACCTAATTGACAGGATCAACAAATCAAAAGTTGAAACGATTATTTGGATCGTTGGAGTTGGAGTTTTACAATTTATCTTATCCATTTTAGCTAAAAAATTTATGTAAATATTTACCACGGCCTTCAAATTAATACAATGAAAACTCCCATTTTGCATCTCGCAAATGATCCACGGCGATAAGGCTACAAATGATGTGATTACCAGTGTTAAAGCATTTACCGGGATTCATCTTTTTAATTCTCAATTTTTAATTTTTAATTTGAGTTGACTAATTTCCCAATTCCAACTGATTCTTCACCAGTTCATAATATTTTCCTCTTTTCAAAGCGAGCTCTGCATGTGTGCCTTCTTCGGCAATTTCTCCATTCTCCATCACCACAATTTTATCGGCGTTTTTTACCGTGCTCAGGCGGTGTGCTACTATTACCACCGTTTTGCCTTTAAAGAACTGCTGTAAATTTTCCAATATTATTTTTTCATTATTCGCATCCAATGAATTGGTAGCCTCATCAAAAAAAATAAACTCAGGATTTTTATAAACCGCCCTTGCAATGGATAGCCGTTGTTTTTGTCCACCACTAATACCATTTCCTTCGGCTCCCATTTTCGTGTAAAATCCTAATGGAAGCGATTCGATGAAAGGCAGGATATTAGCAATATTGCATGCATCCATCAGCCGCAGTTCGTCCACTCTTTCATTCGTCACGGTTATATTTTTACGGATATTGTCATTAAATATGAAATTATCCTGGATAACTGCGCCGCTCACACTTCGCCAAAATTTTGGGCTGATGGTCTTAAAGTTCACATTACCCACATAAATATCACCTTTATAGTTTTCATAGAAACGCAGCAGCAATTTTATGATCGTTGTTTTGCCGCTTCCGCTCATACCCACAATGGCCGTTACTTTTCCCTGCGGTATTTTTAAATTTATATTTTTCAAGACGGGCTCATTACCCGCACCGGGATAAGTGAAGGAAAGATTCTTTATGTAAATAGTATGCCCGGGAGGAAGGTAATGATTGAAGTGTTTTTGAATGGGTTCTTCGTCATCTAAAGAATGAATATCATTTAAGCGCTCCAAAGAAATTTTTGCATCCTGCGCCTGCTGCGTAAAACCGATCAGTTGCTCGATAGGGCTGTTAAGCTGCCCGATTATGTATTGAATAGCCAGCATCATACCAAGAGTAAGCGCGCCATCAATTACTAATTTAGCCACAAGAAATGTGATCATTTTTGCCCTGGTTAATAAAAAATGCGCCTACCTGCTGGTATTGGGTAAGGGACAGACTTTTGAAATTAATTTTAAACAGGGTGGCTTGTAAACCTTCCCAGGCCCAGCGATACGTGTTTTCGGCATTGTTGAGCTTTATTTCCTGCATGCCATATACCAGTTGCATAGTGGCATTATTTTCTCTTGAAGCAATGGCAAAGCGCTTATAATCCAGTTGGCGCCGATACCTTAAAAAGAACCTTACCCATCCAAAATATAAAATACTGCCGACAGCAAAAATGAAGAATACCGTAGTATTATAATTAAACAATACAAAAGAAAATATAACCAGGTTGAACATAGAAAAAAAAGTATTTAACGCAGTGCCGGTTAAGAAACTTTCTATGCGATGATGATCTCCTATGCGCTGTATAATATCACCCGGATGCTTACTGTCAAAAAACTGTATCGGCAGCTTTAGAAGCTTGCTCCAAAAACCGGAAAGCAGCGAGAGATTGATGCGAACGCTTATGTGAAGCAATATCCTGCTGCGGATAAATTCTACCACTGTTTGTGAAAAGAGGAGCATCAATTGTGCGGCCAAAACGATTTGTATAAAATTCAGATTTTGTGTATTAATGCCGGTATCAACGATGCTTTGCGTGAGGTAAGGAAATATTAGTTGTATAATGCTGCCAAGCAATAAGCCGAGCATGATCTGAAAAAAGTATCCCTTATGTTGTTTTGCATAGCTGAACAAAAAGTTCCAACCCACTCTTCTGTTTTCTGTTTCTCCACCATCGGTAAAATCCATTTCTTTAAACTGTGGTGTACTTTCGAGAACAAGCGCTATTCCTTTGCTATGCCCGTTTTCGGCAGTGGAAGTCCAGCGCTTTAGAAAATCCTCTTTGCCAAGTGTTATCAGTCCTTTTGCAGGATCCGCAATGACCAATTTTTTTTTAGATGATTGAGGCGTTAGTACCACAAAGTGATATTGGTCCCAATGCAAAATAGCGGGCAATGGAGCATCATTAATAAGTTGCTCAAAAGTAAGTTTGGCTCCTACTGATTTTAGGCTGATGCTTTCGGCTGCATCTGCAAGGCCAAGCAGTGATACGCCCTGTCTGCCATATTGTGATTTGTTGCGCAAATAATCAAGGGATACGTTACGTCCATAATGCTTTGCCACCATGCGCAGGCAGGTGGGGCCGCAATCCATAGCGTCAAGTTGTTTGTATATTGGAAAGCGGCTCATAATTTTTATATCTTTGATGTATGGCGCAATCGCTGAATATATCTGAAATACAATTGTTTAATCCTTTGAGACCAAAGCTTGGTGAAAAAGAAGCGGAACAGTTTGTTTTATTTGTAAAGAAAGAAGTTGGAAAAAGCGCGGATGAAAGGCAACAAATAATTATTAAGGATGTTAATATTTTACGCGATGAAATGAGAAATGAATTTATCAAAACCGCGACCAAAGATTTCGTAGAATCCAAAATTGCTGATGCCAAATTCCAAATAATTCTTTGGGCCTTCGTCGTTTGGGCCACGCAGTTGGGGGCGATTTTTGCGTTTATAAAGATTTTTATTAAATGATAGTAAAAAATTTCCGCCGGATTACATAAATTACCTAATCTGTTTTCCATCTTTTTTGATTTGATGATCAAATAAT
>JBBSPK010000154.1:0-6909 GCA_038258875.1 Chitinophagales bacterium | reverse complement strand
GCCTATGCAATAAGCTGGATGGGAGAGAAAAGAAAAATTACAGATTGTGAAAAACGACTTTCGGGAAAATACTTCAGTCAAAAATACATTGACACATTTAATAAGGAATGCAGTGAATTAAACGGAAATTTTGGAATTGAAATTAACCATACGGGCTCAGAAGGGACATCTTACAGACAGTTAACTATAAAAGGCAGAAGTCCTACGGCAATTCTTAGTGAAGGTGAACAAAAAGTAATTGCCCTGGCTGATTTTATTTCTGAAATGCAACTTTCAGAAGTAAACAGAGGAATTATTTTTGACGACCCGGTAACCTCATTAGATGAAGGAAGAAAAAAAGATATTGCATCACGTCTTGTTAGAGAATCTGTAAATAAACAAGTAATTGTATTTACTCACGATCTGATTTTTGTTTCCAACTTACTTACATTTTGCGAAGAAGTTAACGTTTCTTCACTCTGCCATTGGGTTGAGAACAGAGATGGCAAAGCTGGACATGTATGGTTGGAAAATTCACCTTCTTATGAAAAGCAATATCGTAATGCAGAGCCTGCAAAAAAATTTTACATAGATGCAAACAAAGAAGATTGCCCACCTGCGCAGAGAGAATTTCTTATAAAAACTGGATTTACAGCCTTAAGAACTTGCTACGAAGTTTTAGTTATAAATGAATTATTTAACAATGTTGTTCAGCGTTATAATGAAAGGGTAAGTATTGAGGCATTAAAAAATGTATATTTTGACAAAGAATTAGTTAATGAATTGTTGGATAGTTTTTTTCAATGTTGCAGATACATGGAAGGACATACACACAGCGATAAATACGCACACATCAAACCGGAACCTGTAAATATCAATAATGAAATACAGCGATACTAAACGATCAGAACCAAAATCAAAACATTTAAAAAGAATTAATGCCAACCCTTCAATTCAAAGGAAAAACGTTTGTACAAAATCATCATTTGGCGGTGAAATACCATCAATTGGTGCCTAATAAAAAATTGAGCTTAACCGATAAAGTTCACTATCAACTTAAAATTTCATTTTCCACAATAAATTTTCTCAGTTGATTGAGCGCCATCATTCCTGTTACTTCAATATTCCTTTCGCGTGTAAAACGAAGGTTAAATTTTTGACACTGATGATTTTTTGAATCGCCAACAGCTATCCAAACCGTGCCAACCGGTTTGCTTTCGGCACCACCCCCTGGCCCCATGATTCCAGAGACTGCAATGCCATAATTTGTATCGAATTTATTCAAAAGCCCCTCCAGCATTTCAATAACTGTCTCTTCACTTACCGCACCAAAATTTTTCAAAGTAGTTTCACTGACACCCAGCATTTTTTGCTTCACATCATTTGAATAGCTCACAATACTTCCTTCAAAATACTCCGAAGATCCTGCAACAGAAGTTATAAGATGGGCAATGTAACCACCTGTGCAGCTTTCTGCTGTTGAAACCGTTTTGTTTTTTGACTTCAATAGCTTACCAACTACAACCGGCATTGAATCGTCAACATCTGTTACCATATATTCTTTAACCAAAGATTTTAACTCGCTAAAATATGTACCAAGTTTTTCTTTGGTTTCAGTTGCATCAAATCCCGAGGTGGAAAGGCGCAATCTTACCATTCCATAATTTGGCAGATAGGCAAGCTTGATTTCTGCCGGAAGGGAATACTCAAAATCTTTTATGACCTCAGCTAATGCAGATTCCCCAATACCTGCAGTAAGAATTGTTTCATGAATTATTGAAGGCAACTCGTATTTGCTCCTTAGCATTGGAATCACCGCGTTTTCAACCATACCTTTCATTTCATAGGGCACACCGGGCATGCTTATATAAATAGTATCGTCTTTATGAAAAATCATCCCGGGTGCCGAACCCCTTTTGTTTTGAATGACCTCGCATACATCCGGTACTTCGGCCTGTTTTAAATTTACATCACTCACAGGACGCTTAAATATTTTCTCAAATAAATATTTTACATTATCAAGTGCTTCCTTATTTACAATCATTTTCCCGCCAAAATAGTCGCAAAGAGCAGGCTTGGTTATATCATCAGACGTAGGGCCAAGTCCGCCGGTTATTAAAATGATATCAGTGTCCTTACTCTCAACATCCAACGCGTCTTTGATTTCCATAGAGCTATCTCCTACGGCTACCCGCTTTTTCAGGGCAATCCCGTTTTTATTCAATTGCTGAGCAATCCACGCACTGTTTGTATCAATTACCTGGCCTATAAGTAATTCATCCCCGATGGTTATAATTGTTGCATACACATTTTTCATGCGGCGAAATTAAGTTGTAAAAAAGTTTTTAAATTTTTTTATAAAAAATTTCCGGTTTACTAAATAGGAATTATTCTTTTAGTTTTGAAGACAATTACCTGATATTGAAAAAATTATTTCTCCTTTTTACACTGCCGGCTTTTATACAGTTGCATGCGCAAACCATAAATTCAAAATTCAATTCAGCTTTCAAAAAATTCCAGGAAGACAAATCTTTCAGGCATGCTATTATAGGCCTGTACGTAATAAACTCTTCCACCGGCAAAGCAATTGCCAGCCAAAACATCCAGGCAGGAATGGCTCCGGCAAGCTGCCAAAAAGTTATTACGGCTTCAACTGCCTTCGAAATTCTCGGGCACGATTTTACTTACAAAACTACACTTGGCTATAATGGGACACTTAAAAACGGAGTGCTTGATGGTGATATAATTATAACAGGCGAGGGAGACCCTACACTTGGAAGCTGGAGATATGACGTGACTAAAGAAGAAAATATAATTTCAGGCTTTAAGAAAGCAATATCACAGCAGGGAATAAACGAAATAAACGGAACAGTACTCGCTGACGAAAGCAAATGGAACGGAGAAGTAACCCCGGACGGCTGGATATGGCAGGATATTGGAAGCTACTATGGCGCAGGCGCCCGTGCGATAAACTGGCATGAGAATCAATATGACCTGTTTTTGAAATCAGGGAAAACAATTGGCAGTGGCGTGGAAATTAACGGCACTGAACCCTCACCGGTCTTAGGATTAGACCTCAGGTCCATGGCTACATCTGCAGAAAAAGGCAGTGGCGATAATGCATATATCTACTTTCCTCTTAATTATAAGCATGGTTTTGTAAGAGGCACCATACCTGTGAATGAAAACCAGTTTAGTATTTCGGGGGCAATGCCCCATCCTGCAAACCAACTCGCTGTTACGTTGGAGGCGGCATTAAAAAACCAACCCATTGAAAATGTAAAACAGGATGAAAGGAATATAAGTTCTAAAGATTCCACACATGTATTTTATACCTATAATTCCCTCCCGCTTGATAGTATTGTTTACTGGTTTTTAAAGCGAAGCGTAAACCTCTATGGTGAAGCCCTCGTGAAAACACTTGGATATAAACTAACAAACTCCGGTTCGGCGGATAGCGGGGTAAGTGTTATAAAAAAATTCTGGCGGCAAAACGGGATTGAATCGTCAGCGCTTAATATAATAGATGGCAGCGGCCTCTCTCCCGCAAATCGTGTAACACCAGCAGCATTGGTAGCTGTTCTTGACTACGCAAAAAAACAGGAATGGTTCCCTTCTTTTTACAACGCACTTCCGGAAATAAATGGAATTAAAATGAAAAGTGGTTCCATCGGCGGAGTCTTATCTTACACCGGGTTTATTAAAAGTAAAACCGGGGATGCATATACGTTTGCTTTTATCATAAATAATTATGATGGTGAGGCAAATATGGTTAGAAAAAAAATGTGGCGATTGCTGGATGTTCTTAAATAACAAAATTCTATTTCCATAAAACTCTCTAAAAAAAAAATAGCATGAAAAAGCAAAATTTAAAAAACCATTCACGATTGGTTCCGTTATATCACTTCGTGTTGTATCTCATAATTACAGCCTGTCTCGTACTATCAATATGGAATATGTACCGCGCTTATGAACATCATTCCGGCAGGCTTGTAGCCGCAGCACTTTTCGGATTATGTATTGCATCAATCATTCTCGGCTGGTATGCCAGGGTATTTCCATTGGTTGCACAGGACAGGGCTATCAGGGCTGAAGAAAATCTCAGGCATTTTGTTCTCACAGGAAAACTTCTGAACAGCAATTTAACCACACCGCAGATAATTGCTCTCCGCTTTGCAAACGATACCGAGTTTATCCTTTTAGCTGAAAGGGCCGCGAAAGAGAACATGAAACCAGTTGAAATAAAAAAAGCTATAGTAAACTGGAAAGCTGATAACTACAGGGTATAGTTAGTGATGATTAGTTCTTCTTTAAGGCTGCGAAAAAATCTTTTTATCAACAAAATGTAAAAGCCATATGGAGATGATAAGCCATATCACACTTAAACAAAATCCTGCAATCACATCACTTGGAAAATGCACACGCAGGTAAACACGGCTGAAAGCAATGGTGGTTGCAACGAGAAATAATAATACGGTCACTGTTATTTTCCATCCCCTGGCGATGCCTGATAACCACACAAGGTATACGATCAATCCGCAAAACGTAAAAGAAGAAAATGAATGGCCGCTTGGAAAACTAAACCCGCTAACATTTTGTATTAATGGATCAAGCGGACGCTGTCTTTTGAAAATATGTTTCAATAAATATAACAGTGATGTGCTTGTAATCCCAATGGATGCCACATCAAGTGCAGGTTTCCATTTCTTTTTAAATAAATAAAACACTGTAAGCAAGGAATACGCAGGAAATAAAAATGCTGAGGAGCCAAAAAAAGTAAATACAAGAAATATTTTTGTAGCTATCGGAGATTCGAGGGCCAAAATTGCGTTTGCAATTGACTTGTCAAATCCGTTTTCATTTTCCAACACAATTTCGTCCGCGATAATTACAAACACAAAAAGTGCCAGTAGAAATAAAACAACCGCAACTATTAAACGCAGCGTAATCCATTTCGCTACACTTTTTTTGAACCGTGAATTTTCCAGGTTAAAAATTTATTTGTTTGAAAATAAAAAGGGTCACTAATCCTATACTATAAATCGATTAGCCACCCATTACCTTTTTGTTCAGGTGATTTCGCTTTTTATTTTAAAAGTAATTACAACTTGTTATAAATACTTCAGAAGGTTTAAAATTTTTTAAGAAGAATAACATCACCAAACAAATTTTGGAAGAACTCCTGTGCAACCTTATTTTTGCGCCGGAGAGATGGCAGAGCGGTCTAATGCGGCGGTCTTGAAAACCGTTGAAGGTTACACTTCCGGGGGTTCGAATCCCTCTCTCTCCGCTGGAAGCCATTTAAAATTGTCAGAAAGCCTGTAAAGTTTTACGGGCTTTTTTTATGTTGTATTCTCCAATTTATATTAAATAAAGTCAATTCAAAAGGTGAAAATTCGGTCGAAGTGAATTCTATAGTATTTGATCAACCGAATTAATCTGGAATCCTTTGCTGATAATGGTTTTAGAGAATCGATCTCCTGTTTTTTGATACATTATTTGTCAGACAGTTAATAGGCATGGCTAACAACCTAAATCAGCTAACTAAAAAAGTCCACCAGGAAGGTCCACAAGAGATCGTAATCGTGTTTGAGCAATACAAAAAATTAATAGATGAACTCCTGGAAAAGTTACTTGGAAAATGATCAGTAAAGTTATTATTGGAAAAACATTCTACGGCGCTTGCAGGTATGTATGCAGTGATCATAAAAGAGCAGTTGTTTTAGACACTGAAGGTGTAAGAGATTACGACTATAAATTAATGGCAGCAGATTTTGAAATGCAACATGCTTTCAGGCCATCACTTTCAAAGGCAGTTTTTCATGGCATATTAAGTTTTTATCCTGGTGAAAAGTTAGAAGATAAAATGATGGCTGAAATAGCCAGGGAATATTTACAAGAAATGAACATTGCCGATACTCAATTTGCCATTGTCAAACATACTGATAAAAATCATGCCCACCTGCACATCATCGCCAATCTTGTAAATAACAATGGGCACACAATTAAAGATAACTGGATTGGATTAAAAGATAAAAGGATTGCTCAAAGTCTCACAAAAAAATATGGTTTAAGGGAAGCGTTTCAAAAAATATAGCCTTAACAAATCTCGAAGCTTTGAGTGAAAAAGAAGCCAATCGTTACATCATTTATCAGGCAATTTTGAAGCTACTTCCAAAGAGTAAAAACCTGGATGATCTAAAAAGTAAACTGGTCAAACAAAATATCGAAACTTTATATAAATACAAAGGACAAACAAGGGAACTGCAAGGCATAAGTTTTAAGATTGGTGATTATAAATACAAGGGAAGTGAAATCGACAGAAAGTTTTCTGTAAAAAATCTTGAAAAAGAAATCTACCGTCAAACATTAAGAGCCGAGTCCGAAAACTATAGAAAATTTTTATGGAATAGTTATTCTAATGACAAAGGAACATTTACTGACACAGGAAAAGAATTAAAAAAAGAAAGATCGCTTGTAAGCCTGAAAAAAATTATGAACTTACTCCCAATGATCTTCTTTTTCCAAAAAGGAATAAAAAGAAAAAATCAAGAGGATTGCATATGTAAAAACGAGAGCCCGAATCTAAGCCTATTAATTAATCCCAACTAATACTAATTCACTTTCTGCATGTAGCTTTCAAGGTATTCCCTGGGAGATTTTTTTACAACATTTTTGAATACGCTGTTGAAATTGGTAATGCTATTAAATCCTGTGTTGTAAGCAATGCAGGAGATAGTATCATTTCGATTCTCCACCAATTTTTTACACGCTTCATTCACTCTCATCTGGTTAACGAATGAAATAAGAGTATTGTGAGTATGTTCTTTAAAATAACGGCAAAAGCCTTTAAGCGTCATGAAAAATTACCTGTTATAAAAAGTCGGGACATTTTAAAGAATTGCCCGGATGACACTAAACATTAATCAT
>JBBSPK010000153.1:0-6950 GCA_038258875.1 Chitinophagales bacterium | reverse complement strand
TTAAGCCTGCAGTTTCAAAATCTGCAGCTTCAAAAGGATTCGCTGAATGTAAATTCAAAAATCACCACACAGGATATTAAAAAATCGGTCATCACGCAATATATAACTGCGTATGGCGATCAACTGCAACTTGATTTTAATGATGAAGTAATAAGATTACTTACCAATGAAGATTCTATATTAAAAAAGCTCACACAAAAAAATGTTTACAAGCAGGCCGATTATTTATCTTTTTTGGTTACACTTCAGCAACAACAGTTAACACGCAACCAGCTTCTTGTTCAATACAAAAATGATTATGCTACCCTAAATTACCTTGCAGGTATTGTGGATACTTCCACGTCAACGCTTGCCCCACCGGATATCCAGGTTGTGAAAGATTTAATTTATGACAGCTCGGCATTTTTTTTAAAATACAAACTGGACAGCCTGCGGCTAATTAATGAGCGTTTAATCATTGATGTGGGATATCGACCTAAAGTAAGTTTGTTTGCAGATGCGGGTTATCAAACAACATTTACCATTGCGCCCTATAAAAATTTTGGAACAAACGTCGGCGTAAATCTTTCCATACCCCTTTACGACGGTCGTCAAAAGCAATTACAATACACAAAAATTAATATCGGCGAACGAACGAGACAACGGCAAAAGGAATTTTTTACCAGCCAGTTGACCCAACAGGTTCAGCAGTTGCAGCAACAGCTAACAGCGCTGGAAAGCCTTTCAGGCCCAATCAACCAGCAGATACAGTATCTTGAAACATTAATTGATGTGAATGGCAGGTTATTGGAAGCAGGTGATATCAAAATTACGGATTACGTGTTGGCGCTCAATAATTATATAACATCAAAAAACCTTGTAGTGCAAAATATGATTGCACGTTACCAGGTAATTAATCAACTGAATTACTGGAATACCAATAAAAAATAAAAGATGGAGAATTTTAAAATGTAAGTCATGAACCTGTTTTTAAAAAATTTTTTTTTATTATTCTTTTTTTCTTTAACCATTTTAGCGGGCTGCAAACAAAAGGATACACCCGGTGCAGTAGATGCAACACCGGAAACACGTACACCCGTAACCGTTACATCGGTGAGCTACAACCCCATAGAAGAATTTATTGAGTTAAATGCAACGTCGTCATTCCTGCAACAGAGTTTTGTAAAATCAAACTTAAACGGCTATGTAAAAAAAGTAAACATTAAAATAGGGGATTTTGTAAATAAAGGCCAAAGCCTTTTTGTTTTAAAAACAAAAGAAGCCGAGGCAATCGGAAATTCAGTCAACCGGCTAAACCCTGATTTTAAATTTTCCGGTGTGAATGTGATACCTGCGAATACACATGGTTTTATTGCAGAGTTAAATCACCAGCAGGGAGATTACGTTCAGGATGGCGAACAGCTTGCTGTAATAAGCGATTCAAAAAGCTTTGTTTTTGTAATGAATGTACCTTATGAAGACAGGCCTTATGTTTCTACGGGAAAGCAGGTTGAAGTAACTCTTCCTGATGGAGAGCGTTTGCTGGGATCAGTACAATCAATGATGCCAAGGATGGATTCAGCTTCGCAGACACAATCTGTCGCAGTAAAAGTAAATTTATCCCACAGCATCCCACAGAATTTAGTGGCAAGGGTGAAGATTATTAAGGTATTCAAAACCACCGCTACATCACTTCCCAAAAAAGCCGTATTGTCAGATGAAGCCTTATCTGAATTTTGGGTAATGAAAATGATAAACGATTCAACAGCGGTAAAGGTTCCTGTAAAAACAGGAATAGAAACAGGTGACAAGATAGAAATTATTTCCCCGGATTTCTCTCCGCACGACAAGGTGTTGTTGAGCGGCAATTTTGGACTTCCGGATACGGCCTTGGTAACAATCTCCCCCGGCCCCTCCGTGAAAGGGGAGTAAGAGCAGTTAGTTTTTTTAATGGAAAAATTTTCTGATTATCATACGTGGGGGCCCTAAAACAGGAAATAAAAATGAATGATCTACATAACACCGAACGTTCTGCAGAACCCTCCACCGGAGAGCAGGGGGTCCGTAGTTTTTTTACAAAATATAAAAGCCCGGTAACAGTCGTTCTTGCCATGATTATCATGGGAGGCCTTTTTGCATACAGCAAAATGCAGACTGCGTTGTTTCCTGAAATAACATTTCCCAAAATAAAAGTGATTGCTGATGCAGGGCTGCAACCTGTTGATAAAATGATGGTGACTGTAACAAGGCCGCTGGAAAATGCCATCAAGCAAATACCCGATCTCACCACGATCAGGAGCACCACCAGCAGGGGAAGCTGTGAAATATCTGCATTCATTGACTGGAAAGCCAATGTGGATCTCAGCAAGCAAACAATAGAAGGAAGAATAAGTGAGATAAGAAACAGCCTTCCTCCCGATGTAAACATCACGGTTGAAAAAATGAATCCCTCGATTTTACCGGTAATGGGATATTCATTAGAAAGCCATCAACTTTCGCCTATTGAGTTAAAGCTATTAGCCCTTTATACAATTAAACCATACCTGAGCCAGGTAGAGGGCGTTTCTGAAATACGGATAATAGGTGGTAAGTCAAAAGAATTTTGGGTGCAGCTCAATATTCAAAAAATGAGCACACTGGGTATTACTCCGGAGGCAATAAATACTGCTCTCAGCCAGACGGCCTTTATAAAATCAAACGGGTATCTCAGCGATTACCGTTATCTCTATTTAACGGTTACTGATGCCTCTCTTCAAACAATAGATGAGCTAAAAAATATTGTAATAAAAAATGACGGAAAGCGGGTAGTGCAGTTGGAGGATATTGCAGACATCCAGGTAAAGGAAGCTGTTGAGTACATAAAAGTAAATGCAAACGGAAAGGAAGGTTTATTGATCGCCGTGGTAAAACAACCCAACAGTAATCTTATTGATATCTCTGCGAAAATGAAAGAGAAAATCGCAGGGCTCAATCAAATTCTTCCGAAAGACGTAACAATTAAGCCCTATTATATCCAGGCAGATTTTGTAAACGAATCTGTAAAAAGTGTGACTGACAGTCTGTGGATTGGCCTGTTACTGGCAATAATAGTTGCCATTATTTTTCTTCGTTCTTTTAAAGCGAGCGCAACTATTTTAATTACCATACCTGTTACACTTGGCCTCACTCTAATTGCGATGTACTCCATTGGCTATACGTTAAACATTATGACGCTTGGTGCCATAGCAGCAGCAATCGGTTTAATAATTGATGATGCCATTGTGGTAGTCGAGCAAATTCACCGCACCCATGAAGAACACCCGGAAGATGAATATAAAACCATAGTACAAAAAGCTATTCATTATTTATTTCCCGCAGTGCTTGGTTCTTCAATAAGCACCATTGTGATATTTATTCCATTCATGCTGATGAGTGGTGTTGCCGGCGCATATTTTAATGTGCTTACCAATACGATGATTCTCACACTGGTGTGTTCATTCCTTGTAACCTGGCTTGGATTGCCGGTTGTGTATCTTTTGTTTTCACGGAAAAAGAAAACTAAAATCCCAGCGATAAAAAAGGAAAAACACGTGGAGGTAAAGAAACAGGAATGGGTTTCCTTTTTTATTTTGAAGCCGTGGATAAGCTTCATTTTTATAGCTGCTCTTGTCGTATCTATTATTTTGATTTTACCCAAATTGCAAACCGGTTTTTTACCTGAAATGGATGAGGGAAGCATTGTATTGGATTATAGTTCCATTGCCGGAACCTCCCTTGAAGAAACCGATAAACAATTGCAGGAAGTAGAACAAATAATAACGACGATACCCCAAGTAGCTGCTTAGTCGCGGCGCACGGGTACACAAATGGGTTTCTTTATTACAGAACCTAACCGTGGCGATTATCTTATCCAGTTAAAAAGAAAAAGAAACAGGACAACTAATGACGTAATAGATGAGATAAGGCTACGAGTGGAATCTTCCCAGCCTGCGCTGCGTATTGATTTTGGCCAGGTGATTGGTGATATGCTTGGCGACCTTATGACCTCCGTACAACCGATTGAAATAAAAATATTTGGCGATGACCAGGTGAAGTTGCATGAACTCGCAAAACAGGTGAGCCATATTGTTGAAAACACACAGGGCACTGCCGATGTATTTGACGGAATCACCATAACCGGACCTTCCATTACAATTCATCCCGATTATACAAAGCTTGGGTTCTTTGGAATAACTCCTGCAAATTTTCAATACCAGTTGCAGACCTCATTAGAAGGAAATCTCATTGGCAATATTTTTCAAAAGGACCGGGTTTTTCCTGTAAGACTATTGTATCCCGATAGTAAAAAAATGAGTTTGGATAATATAAAGAACTTAAAAATATTTTCACCCGATGGAAGATTAAAACCAATCAGTGAGCTGGCAGATGTGGAAGTAAAAGAAGGCGATGCCGAAATTGAAAGAGAGAACCTGCAATCAATGGGTGTGGTATCTGCAAGGCTCGATAACCGCGACCTTGGAAGCACGATCAAAGAAATACAAAACAGGGTGAAGGCACATGTAAACCTGCCGCAGGGCTATAGTGTAGAATATGGAGGCGCTTACGCCCAGCAGCAACAGTCGTTTACTGAACTACTGATGATACTTATTGCATCGAGCCTGCTGGTATTTGGCGTGATACTTTTTTTATTCAGGGATTTTAAAGTGGCCATGGCAATATTAATCATTGCAGTGCTGGGGATATCAGGAAGCTATCTTGCACTTTTTATAACCAACACGCCGTTGAATGTCGGAAGTTATACAGGATTAATTATGATCGTTGGTATCATTGGTGAAAATTCCATTTTTACTTTTCTGCAGTTCAGGGAGACACTTCATGAACAAAGTGTTGATGATTCCATTGTGTATGCTATTTCCACGAGGCTTCGCCCGAAACTCATGACAGCCCTGGGCGCTATTATTGCATTAATGCCACTTGCGTTAGGTATAGGCGCCGGTGCTGAATTACATCAACCATTGGCCATTGCCGTTATAGGAGGTTTTTTAATTGCCCTTCCGTTGCTGTTGATTGTATTGCCTTCTATGTTGAGGTTGCTGTATAAAAATGCCAGGACGACCATCTTGTAATGGAAAATTACGATTTTCAATTGGAAGACGACCATCTTCTGGTACGTGAAGGCGTTCAAGAAGTACGTGATGATGATTATTGGGAGATGCTTCGGCAATTCAATTTACGTTTTCGCCCTGGGCCTGTTCCACGAATCATACTTTTGAAATTTTGAAAACCCGTTTTTATCCTATAATTTGGTGTAATAACCCGCTGCCTTCCTTTGCCCGCTTGAAACAATAAGCCTCTGCATCCAAATTTGTTTAATTCAATTCTTTTAAAATGGAACAAGTAAAGCTCAATGCCTTTTGGCACAATAAGGCAGAATGCATTGGCATTTTCTCCAGGCAAAATGCTACCCTCAATTATTATTTTCAAAAGAAGGCCGGCGCCAGGTGGAGCCGAACATGGGGTTGCTGGTATATACCTTGTGCAGAAAGAAATTATGAACAGCTATGTAAGGCGCTGGCTGGTAAAGCAGCAATTGACGCAAGCGAATTGAAGGCATACCTGCTGGAAAAAAAGAAAGAGAATAACCATGCACATGCCGGAATACAAAAAGAAACCGCTACGAAACAGTCATTTGCACAACTACCCGTAACAACGCCCAAACCGGTACAGCCCGTAAAAGTTTACAACTTAGGTAACGAAAATAACGAAGCGCTTCAAAAATTTAAACAGCAGCTGGTGCTCAAAGGCTATAGCGCCTCAACCGTTAAGACATACACCAGCGAGTTTATGCAGTTTTTGCAAACTATAGGTAAAACTCCGGCCAATAAATTTACCACGGCCCGCATAAAAGATTACCTGCAATATTGTTTTGAGAAGCTGAAGCTGAGTGAAAATACATTGCATAGCAAAATCAATGCGCTTAAGTTTTATTATGAACAGACGCTGAGATGTGAAAAATTTTTTTGGGAAATACCAAGGCCGAAAAAGCCGGTACTATTGCCAAAGGTAATTAGCAAAGAAAAAATTGCAGCTTTAATAAACTCAATTGAAAATGCTAAACATAAAACTATTATTATGCTCACTTATGCATGTGGTCTAAGGGTGAGCGAGGTAGTATCCTTAAAAATAAAACACATAGACGGAGAAAGAAAAACAATTTTTATTGAAAAAGCAAAGGGCAAAAAAGATAGGGTAGTAAGCCTTAGCCCCAATATGCTGGTAATGCTTCGTGAATATTATAAACAGTATCAACCAACAAAATACCTATTTGAAGGCCAGTTTGAAAATCAACATCTGGCTGAAAGAAGCATACAGCAGGTGCTTGAAAAAGCAAAAAGGAAAGCAGGAATTAAACAAGACGGCAGTATGCACATGCTTCGCCATAGCTTTGCAACGCACTTATTAGATAAAGGGATAGATGTAGTATTTATTCAAAAATTACTTGGACATAATGATATAAGAACGACCCTGGGATATTTGCACGTTACCAATAAAGATTTGGTTCATGTTTTAAGCCCTTTGGAGGACATTGAAGCTTTATTAAAAAAATAGAAGTTGTATTTACGAAGCTCAAATAATCTTAATAGGTACTTCGCGAAAATGGGCTAAATTGCTGATTCTGAAGAAGGATATTTACATTGGCAAAAAGCTTAGGAAGCTTCGTATATTCGTAAATACAGCCGTTATCGGCTATTTTATTGGACACCCTAGACTAAAATCATAAATTAATAATGCCAAGTTTCTTAAACCTTACTCTCGACAAAAAAGTTCATACAAATTTTCTGTTAAAGCATATTCTGTTTACAGCGTTTTGGTCTACAGGTATTTTACTTTTTGTATTTCGTGTTGACATCTTAATAATCGAAAAGTATTCGGACTCTTTAAAATGGTTAAAAGTTAGCATACCTACAATCTATTTCTTATTGCTAATTGTT
>JBBSPK010000152.1:0-6991 GCA_038258875.1 Chitinophagales bacterium | reverse complement strand
GCGAAAGAAAGAAAAGAAAATGTTCCGTAGTGTTGCCCAAAATCTTCCGCGGCGTTAAATATTCTTCTACCTGCAAACTTATCATACCCGCTGTCAACGCTATAATAAAGATGAACCCTGCATAGGTGAGGTATTTCCTCCGTTTATAAAAAGCCGGGTAAAGCCAAAGTATATTTAAATAAACAACCGCAGCCCAAAAAATTGTTTTAGTAATTACATAAAATAAAAAAAGACGTTTATCGAGAGGAAAAAGCCACCGGGAATCCAGGGCAAGAGATAACGTTAGCAACAGCCATAAAAAATAATGGAATATATACCTTGAAGAAAATATGTTTTTCCGTTGCATATCCAAAAGTCCGTGAAAAATTTTCATATTTATTGCGTTTCATCGCAAAAAAATGTTCTTCATCGCATTTTGGTATAAACGGTAGGGTATAGTTTATTATGAAATGTACTTTTAAGATAAATATTTTGACCATGCTTAAAAAAATTATTCTTATTGCGACTGCTTTCTTTTTGACGACTACAACATTTTGTCAAACTCCCGCAGGGTGGCAGGGTGATTTACGTTACCTGCAAAATACTGTTCACTCAAAATACAGCAATCTTTTTTATAACACAAGCGCCAGCGATTGGGATAAATCAGTTGATGATCTTTATAACAATATTCCTAACCTCGATAAGGTGAAAATAATTGCAGAGTTTACGAAACTGGTGGCGCTATTTCATATCGGGCATACACAAATTAATTTATTTGCTTTATCGCACCATCAGGGCCCGGCATTATTTAACCGCATTCCCTTGCAATTTTATTGGTTTAGTGATGGGCTGTATATTTTGAGAGCGGCTAAAAATTATGAACAAGTTGTGGGAAGCAAAGTAATAAAAATGGGGCACCTAAAAACTGAGGATGCTTTGAATGCAATCAGGCCACTGGTGCCATTTGAAAATGAGGAGGGCTTCCGGTCAATGAGCATGTTTTTCCTAAGCATACCAGAATTTTTACAGGCACAGGGAATTACTGATAAGTCAACAGAGGTACCTGTAACCCTTACTAAAAATGGCAAGGAGGAAACAGTAGTTTTTACGTCTTCGCCCATCGGTGGCTTTTTTAGTATGACAGGCCTTGAAGCTCCACAGGGATGGGTTAGTGCAAGGACGATGAATACTATACCGCTATGGCAAAAAGAGCCTGAAGCTTTCAGATATATGGAATATTTGCGAAGTACCAAAACTTTGTATGTAAGGCACAGTGTCACCTTAAACGATGGCGATAAAACTATAGAATCATTTTTTAAAAACATGGTTGAGTTTATAGATAAGAATGACGTTCAGAAATTGGTTTTAGATATAAGAATGAATGGAGGCGGAAATAATTATTTGAATAAACCTATTATCACAAGCATCATTGCGTCAGGAAAAATAAACCAGAAAGGGAAATTCTTTTGCATCATTGGAAGACGCACTTTTTCTGCTGCGCAAAATTTGGTGAATGAGCTGGAAAAATATACTGAGGTAATTTTTGTGGGCGAGCCTACCAGTGAAAATGTAAATTTTTATGGCGATACCAGGACTGAAACTTTACCCAATAGCAAGCTCCAGGCAAATCTTAGCTGGCTTTGGTGGCAAAATTTGGATGCACGGGATAAACGAAAAGCCACATCGCCAACGCTGGCTGCCGAAATGAGTTTTAATGACTATTATGCCAATGAAGATCCAGCTATGAAAGCAGTATTCAATTATGAAAATGAGACGGCGCTTATACCTGGCCTGGCTGATTTATTACGTGCCGGCAAAAACAAGGAGGCATTGAAGTTTGCCAATGATTATAAAGAAAATTCTTTGCACCGTTTTACGCTCGACAGGATGGAGGCAGAAATTAATACTGAAGCCTATAATGACATGCGGGCTCCCAAACTTGATGAAGCCAATGCGCTATTTGAGATCAATACTAAATTATTTCCTGAATCTGCAAATGCTTATGACAGTTATGCCGAAAGCTTTATGAACATGGATAAAAATGAAGAAGCTATAAAATATTATGAAATGGCAATAGCAAAAGACAAAGATGGAATTACTGCGGAAAACTCAAAGAAAATGATTGAAAAAATCCGGAATGGTAAACATAATTAGCCGTGGTGCGTAAAAGGTTGAAAAATTATCAACAATTTTTTTTATTAATAAATTTCAATTATGCGTAGTCTCATTGTCTAGCTTCGACAATGCTGGAAAGTAACCCTTAATTTTACACAAATTCAGGTGATGAAGCATTTATTATTTTATACCCTATTAACCATATTATTTATAGGATGCAAAGCCCAGCCTGAGCATTCTTTCGTGAAACAAAAAAATGGTAACACCCTTTTATGGCAGGTTAGCGGAAATGGATTAAAACATCCCAGTTTTCTTTTTGGAACTTTTCATTTAATGTGCAAGGAAGATATACACTTCAGCAAACAGTTAAAGGATGCTATAAAACTGAGCGATGAAATTTATATGGAACTGGATATGGATGACCCTTCAACTTTATTGAGCGGTATGCTTTTCATGAATATGAAAGATGGTAAAAAGTTATCAGATTTATATACTCCTGAGGAATATAAAAAGCTACAAACCTATTTCACCGATTCTCTTAATACACCCATGATGTTGCTGCAAAGAGCAAAGCCTTATTTTTTAGTGGCTTTGTTATACCCTAAGATGATGACTTGTTCATCACCGGCGGGAGTAGAAGAGGAACTTTTGAAAATTGCAAAGGAAGATAAAAAAGAAATTAAAGGTTTGGAAACAATGGAATTCCAGGCATCAGTATTTGATAGTATTCCATATGAGTGGCAGGCGAAAGAATTACTTAAAAATATTGACAGCTTTTCAATTTATAAAAATGAATTTGATCAAATGGTAAGCCTCTATAAAAGGCAGCAACTGGATTCTATGCAAAATATGGTTTTAAAAAGCGAATTTGGTTCCGATAAATATGATGATCTGTTGCTTAACGACCGGAATAAAAAGTGGGTAAAGGATTTGAACGCAATCATGAAAAAAGAAAACGTTTTTGTAGCTGTTGGTGCAGGACATCTTTCAGGAGAATACGGACTCATAAGCCTGTTAAAAAAAGAAGGATACACGGTAGAGCCTTTGGAAAACGTGAACTAAATATTTCTTTCACATTTCAACCGTATAATGTAACCCCGCGACGCCACATGAAAATACTTTTGTAGTTACATGGTTTAATTTTATCCTGTCTATACTATTTGCAAACAGGGGAATGCCATTCCCAAGAATAATTGGATTTACAAATAGCCAATAATCGTCTATGAGGTTGTATTCCATTAGAGCATGGAGTGCTGTAGGGCTGCCGAAAATAAGTATATCCTTACCCGTTAGTTGCTTGAGATCCTGTATTTTACCGGCAATGTTATCAGCAATAAAAGTGGTTTTGCCTGCTTGCTTTCCCTGCATTGTTTTCGATAAAACAACCTTGTCAACTTTATTATACCATTGTGAATGCTCTATATCGTGTTTAGATGCATTAGGTTTGTCTGCCGCTGCAGGCCAATAACCATCCATCATTTCCCAGGTAACCCTTCCATATAAAGCGGTATCTGACTCATCAGTAAAATTCCCAACAAGGTCAAACATTTCATCATCCAGCTGAATCCAGTCCATTTCTCCATTCGGGCCCCCAACAAAGCCATCCAGGGTTGTGTGTAAGACTACCTTTATTCTTCTCATACAAAGATTTATTTTTTAAAAATATAACTAAGAAAACTTTTCTGTTTGTGATACCCATCCGGGTGCGCTATTTGTGTTTTGCCGCAATAATAAATTTAATTGCGCTGCATGATGTTGAACATGCCGCATGTTATAAATTATCATTTCAAACATACTATAGTTTTTAAATTGTTTAATAAATTTTTTCACCAGCTTTTCTTCTGTCAAACTCTTTATTAATTCATAGCACTTTTTGCGGCCATATTCCAGGTAGGTTAATATTTCTTCTTTGTTGTAAACTCTTTCAGGCAAAGTACCATCGGGGTCAAATTCTGACAACGTGAATGGCGCCGGGGGCTTAAAATTTTCTGGATCATTTGAAACATAATAGTCTAAAAAAAATAATGTATGATAAGCAATGTACCAGAATTTGTCTTTAGAGGTCCACAATTCCTGCGGGCAAGCATTAATGGCGTTTTCAATCATATCAATCGAAGCTCCGAATTGCTTCCATAATATTTCTTTTAGTGCCAGGTCCGGATATTTTTGCTGCATGATTTTTTGATTGATGTCGGTGTCAAAAATACCGAAAGGCTGTAAATATTAAATTCAATAAAAATTTTACCGGCAGGACTATTAAAACAATTTTATGGAATAATATCATGCGTGTGTCTCATAACAAAACGATACACATGGATGCAAATACTATTTTACATGCAAATATTTTGGACATTCTTTTTGACGGCAGAAACAAATCATATGGAGCATATGAGCTACGAAAATCCTATAACAAAAGAATTATGATTTCAGTCGCAACCACGATTTCATTAATAGGAGTGGCGCTTTTACTTTCTGCAATTGGCAAAAGTTCTCCTTCTGTTATCGCAAAGTCTTTGAATGGCCCGGATATAATAATCAAGCCGCCGCCGCTTCCTGTGAAGCCACCTCCGCTTCCGCCGGTATTACCGCCGCCACCGCATGTTGCAACAATAGCCTTCCCTCCGCCAATAATTGTAAAAGATAATCTTGTTATAAAGCCGCCACCAGAAATTCAAGAACTTATCGGTGTTAGGATTGATTTAAAAACAATAAACGGATATTTTGATAGCGGCATGGTACTGCCACCGCAGGTAGTAATAGACGGATCACAGGTACTTGCAACACCTTTCGTGAATAAAATTGAAGACACGGTTTTCAGAAAGGTAGAAATTGATGCCACATTCCCTGGTGGTGCTAATGCCTGGTCAAAGTATGTAAGCAGAGCTATTGAACGAGGTATAGATGAATTTACAGAAAAGGATTATGGCACATGTATAGTACAGTTTATTGTGGATAAGACGGGCAAAGTAAGTAACGTTGAAGCAACTTCTATGAAAGGGAGCAAACTTGCAGAAATTGCAACCAATGCAATCAGAAACGGACCAAATTGGATTCCTGCACAACAAAATGGAAATTCTGTAAAAGCCTTCCGCACGCAACCCGTAACTTTTAAAAATGTAAACCAGTGAAATTAATCCGGGGTTGAAATAATTTTCGATTACTGTGATCTTTAAAAAGGAAAAGAGGTATTTTTCGAGAGCACAAAAACGCTTATTAAATATCTTTACAGAACATGGATAAATAAAATCAACATGGCATTAATTTATGAGTCTGATAATTTTACAGTGGAAGCGGTTGACAAACCGCTTGTCGACAGAAATGATGGCGGCCATATTTCTATCAATCCAAAACGCAGAGTAAAAGATCGGCAAGCACTTTCCGCTGTTGAGGCTATTGAATTAATGCGGCTGACAATGATCACAGGCGAGGCTATGACAGTTGTAATGAATGAACATGGTGTTGATGTAAAAAGAATTAATTACCAGGATAATGGAAATTGGGGCGTGTTTACTCCCGAAGGGCCTTACTTACACATTCACCTGTATGGCAGGGCAGCAAGCGCCAAATATCAGAAGTATGGACAAGCCTGTTATTTTCCTCACCGCAACGAAAACCCCGCATATTATGAAAACTTCAAACCTTTAAATTCAGAAGATGTAGAAGATCTAAAGCTGGAAATTAACCGCCTAATTAAGGAACAAAAATATGCTGATGCTGCATGGAGGCTTAGCTGGCAAAATACAATATGAAATACCAGGCAATACTTTTTGATTTAATTGGTACAACGGTTATAGAAAAAGGCCCTGCTACTTTAGTGAATTGTATGGAAGAAGCATTTGAAGATTGCGGTATACAGGTAGAAAAAGATTTCATAACAGAGAACCGGGGTAAAAGCAAAAAAGATATGATTGAAATAGTATTGCAGCGTCATAACAAACCAATATGCCTGGCCGATAAAATTTTTAAATCATTTGAAATTAATATCGAAAATTCGGTTGATAATTTTGTCGCTAATAATGGAGCTGATAAAGTATTCGCGGGTTTAAAACAGGCGCAGATAAAAATTGGAATAGGGTCGGGGCTACCCGTGAATATTTTCGACAAAATATTTGATCATTTAAATTGGGCCAGGAGTTCCTTCGACTACATAGGAATTTTTAATAAGCCGGGTAAAAGCAGGCCTGACCCTTACATGATTTTTGATATGATGCAGAAGTTAACAATCAAAAACGGTCGTGAATTTTTAAAAGCAGGTGATACGATTGCAGATATTCAGGAAGGGAAAAATGCAAATGTTGCAACAGCCGTAATTTTATCAGGAACACAAAGCAAGGATAAATTAATTGCCGCAAAGCCTGATTTTGTTTTGGAAGGCCTGGAGGAAATTTTGGACATCATTGATTAAAATTGCATCCGGCATCATACAATATTTATGCAAAACAGAAGGCAGTGTTAAACAAAAAAAAATCAAATAAAAATTACTACCCTAGCATTATTTTTTCAATCTTTTTATTCTTTCTTCAGCGCTGTTACGTATTGCCTCTTTAAACTGTTGGCTGGAATTGGTTGCTTTCTCCAGTTTTTTTAATGCAATTTCTGAATTTTTTATTGCTTCTTCATTATTACCCACTGCTTCAAATGCGTCCGCCAATCCATCGTACGCATTGGGAGATTCAGGATAAGTTTCTGCGACAAACTTAAATATTTCAAGTGCATCTTTTTGCTTGTCATGATCCAATAGCCAATGGGCATTTGTATTAAGTACCTGTTCTTTCAACACTCCGTTAAAAAAACTATTATAGTTGGAATCACTAAAATAATTGTCTCTTGCTTTTTTGATTTCGTTTATGGCTTTCTGCGATTCACCTTTATTTATGAGGCGCATAAAATTGCGGTT
>JBBSPK010000151.1:0-7023 GCA_038258875.1 Chitinophagales bacterium | reverse complement strand
GTAAGGACACTTCGTTAGATGCCATTGATCTTTCCATTGATCCTGCATTCTTAACTGCGATGGAAATTCCGCTTGTATCAGGAAGAACTATGACTACAGGTGGTGATACAACATCCCGGTCGATTGTGGTAAATGAACAAGCGGCAAAGCATTTTGGGTTCCAACACCCTCGTGATATAATAGGGCAAAATTATTTGCTTAACGGGCAGCCCGTACAGGTGTCTGGCGTAATAAAAGATTTCACATTTTTCCTGTTGTTCAACGGCAGAACTACCGGTCCGCTGGTGCTGCATAATAATCCTGCCGCATTAAGATACGCAACGGTGAAGCTTGATGGAGGTAATGCCGCCCCCGTGATGAAAGCGCTCTCTGCCACCTGGAAATCTATTGATCCAATCCACCCGATGCAATATGAATTTTATGACGAGACTTTAGCCAATACCAATAAAGGCATTTTCGATTTGGTTTCCGTCATTGGCTTTCTTGCTTTTTTAGCGATCACTATCGCCTGCCTGGGATTATTAGGTATGGCCATGTACACTACAGAACGCCGGACGAAAGAAATCGGCATCAGGAAAGTACTTGGCGCCAGCGAACTGGGATTGAACTTTATGCTTTCCAAAGAATTCTTAATCATGTTGGGGCTGGCTATTGTAATAGCTGCTCCACTTGCTTTCCTGTTGAATAATTACTGGCTGAATTTTATGGTGGTACGTGATAATTTGACTTTTGGCACACTTCTCATCGGGTCGCTCATATTGTTAGTGCTCGGCCTGCTCACGATCATGCCGCAGACTTTTAAAATCGCCAGGAGTAATCCTGTAAAATCGTTGCGTAGTGAATAATATATCAAATTCTAAAAAAAGAGGTTAAAAGTTTTTGACTCGCTATTTAAAATTAAAAAATGATAAAAAATTATTTCAAAATCGCCTGGCGTAACCTGATGAAATATAAGTTCATCTCGTTCATTAATTTGTTTGGGCTCACGGTCGGCCTTACCTGTTGCCTGCTTATCACCACTTATATTCTGAATGAATTGAGTTATGATAAATACAACAGAAATGCGGAGAATATTTACCGTGTAACCCGGAGCTTTAATAATGCAGACGGAGTTGTTTCGCTTAATTTAAGCACCGTCTCTCCGCCATTCGGCTATTATTTTCCCACGGACTTCCCGGAGATAAAAAAGATGACAAGACTTTTAAATGGTGGCACAACACCATTAAAATATAAAGACAAACTTATTAATGAACCAGATGTATATTTTGCCGATGAAAATTTGTTTGATGTGTTTACATTAGACGTAGTGAAAGGAAATTCAAAGACTGCTTTGGAAGGTCCTTTTTCTGTAATGATGACTGAAGAAGTCGCAAAAAAATATTTTGGCAATGAAGACCCGATCAACAAAGTATTAAAGGCCAACAACCAGTTTGATGTAAAAGTTACCGGTATTTATAAGGCGTTCCCCGCTAATTCTTTTATGCATCCGGGCATGCTTATTTCATTTAATACTTTAAAAGACTCCGCCGTTTACGGCGCAGAGAACCTGCGTACCAACTGGGGCAATAATTCTTTCTTTACTTTTCTTGTGTTGCCTGATCATTATGATCCTAAAAAAATGATTGCAAGGTTTCCTGCATTTCTCGATAAAAGAATGTCGGGCCAATATGGGCCAACCAAACCTTCAAAAATGACCCAACTTGGATTGCAAAGGCTTACGGATATTCATTTGTATTCGCATACAGATGCAGAAGCAGAACCCAACGGTGATATCAACAGGGTTTATATTTTCTCAGCGATTGCTTTATTTATTTTACTGATTGCCTGTATTAACTACATGAATTTATCGAGTGCCCGCTCAGCATTACGTGCTAAAGAAATAGGAATAAGAAAAGTAATAGGTGCAAGAAAAAAGGAATTGATATTTCAATTTCTTGGTGAGTCAGTGCTGGTAACATGGGCCGCCATCATCATGGCAAGTATATGCTTCTATTTTACATTACCGTGGCTCAACAGTATTTCAGGGCAGGAACTTTCGCTTTCTATTTTAATGAAGTGGCAGATATTGATTCCTGTTTTTCTGGCACCTTTTGTTGTCGGTATATTATCTGGCATATATCCTGCGCTGTTCATGTCGTCATTTCAACCCGTTCACACTTTAAAAGGATTATTTAAGATTCGCGGAAGCAGTATTTCTTTCAGGAAGGTTTTGGTAGTGGTACAATTCGCAATATCTATCGTATTAATTATTACCACCATTATTGTTTTTCAACAATTGCGCTACATGCAGGATACTTCTTTAGGATATGACAAGGAACATATCATCACATTGCCTTATTACAATTCTGTTAATCCCCAATATGATGCTTTCAGAAATGATCTATTGCGAAATCAGGGAATAAAAGGTGTAGCACGTTCTTCACGCATTCCTACAGGAAGACTATTGGACTATCAGGGTGCGTCAACGATGGTTGGCGATTCCATGCAACCCGTGACCGCCGATATAAGAAATGTATCGGCTGACTATGATTTTATTTCCACTTATGGTATTCATTTGGTTGCAGGAAGAAATTTCTCCCGCGATTATAGTATGGATACTTCCAATTTTATTTTGAATGAATCTGCAGTAAAAGCCATCGGCTGGAAATTGCCACAGGACGCCATTGGCAAAGATTTTATGTATGGAGGTGCGAAGGGTCGGGTAATTGGAGTTATGGCAGATTTCCATTTTGAATCGCTGCAACATACAATTGTTCCAATGATTTTATTAAATCCGGCAACAACGCCAACCAATTCCTCTTTCAATAGTCTTTCTATAAAACTCGCCGGTAATAATATTCCAGCTGCGCTGGCTTCAGTAGAAAACATATGGAAAAAATATCTACCGGAATTGCCTTATCAATACACTTTCCTTGATGAGAATTTTAATAAAATGTACCAGTCGGAACAAAGACAGGGAACCATTTTTACCGCATTTGCCTGCATTGCCATCTTCATTGCCTGCCTGGGTTTATTTGGTTTGTCCGCTTTCGAAATTACGCAACGTGTGAAAGAGATCGGAGTAAGAAAAGTGTTGGGTGCAAATGTGAGCAGCATTGTAGCATTATTATCAAAAGATTTTTTAAAGCTTGTATTGATCGCGGCCATCATTGCCTTTCCGGTTGCATGGTATGCGATGACGCATTGGCTGCAGGATTTTGCGTACCGGATAAATATTCATTGGTGGGTGTTTGTACTGGCAGCAATACTCGCTTTGGTTGTTGCTTTGGCAACCGTTAGTTTCCAGGCAATAAAAGCAGCAATGGCAAATCCGGTAAAGAGTTTGAGAACGGAGTGAAGCCCCGTCTCCGTCAGAGGGACTCCTATGGAGAAGAGAGAAGAAAAGTAATCATAGTTTGGGCAACGTTGAAAAATTATTTATGAAATCAGCTGCGTTTAAAATCGGGATCTCACGGAAAGGGTGTAATACAAGTAAATCTTTGTCGCCAGTAACGATGCATGAAGCATTTGAAGAAATGGCTAATTCAAGAAATTTATTGTCTTTAGGATCGCGGCAGTCGGTTATTTTTTCAGATATATTACTAAGGAACGTTATTGCTTTAAATTCCTTTAAAACTAATATTCTTTCTTCGGCAGAAACATATTTATTAAATTTTGGGCGTAATAAAACTTCACTGAATTCCGTATACGTTTCTATGCTTGAAGAAATTTTTCCTGTATCAATTGCCTTATCGAAAGCTTTTCTTGGGTTAGACAATTTAAACAGGAAAGCGCTTATTAACGTATTTGTGTCGATTACAAAAAAGTTATTCTTTATTCAGCAATTGTTGAAGAATTTCTTCGGTAAGGCCATTCTTAGCAGCTTCCGCACTTACTTTATCCAGCAAAGATTTGAATTCGGCTTCTTTAATGCCATCAGAAAGGACATCTATTTGCTTTTCGAAACTTCTTTCAAGCTCGTTTTTTATTTTCGGAGGAACCATTTTCCATTTTTTGGCCGTAGTATCATTTACTTCAATTACTATTCGTTCCATCGTAGTCAATTTATTGTCTTTCAAATTTACAAAAATTAAATCTTCAAAAATACCCGTATGCTTAAGAATTATTTCAAAACCGCGTGGCGCAACTTAGTGAAGAATTCCGCTAATGGCGTGCTTACTGAAACCACCGCAAAAAATATTTCGGAAGTATTAATAACGAAGAATTTTGCGAACAAAGTAGCTTAGTCAGCACTAATTCGATAAGCTTTTAGTTCAAAAAATAAAAAATTATGTTTAAAAATTATTTCAAAACTGCCTGGAGAACAATGATAAAAAGCAGGTCGTATTCGTTCATCAATATACTCGGACTAACTATTGGGCTGGCAGCCTGTATGATTGTTGCCACGGTAGTAATGGACGACCTGTCGTACGATACACAATGGAGCAAAGGCAAAGATCTTTATCGGATTATTGGCTTAAATAAAATGGGTGATGGATTATATGACCGGTCGGAATATTCATTTGTAGGGTTAGCAAATAAGCTAAAAACTGACTATCCTGAAGTGGATGCGATTGCCCATATTTCATCTGCAAAGGAAAGGTTGAAGTTAGATGATAATGATCCTAACGGTGTTAGCGTAAATGCTTTGAGCGCCGATACCAGTGTCTGGAAAATGCTCGATATACATGTAGTTGCGGGAGCGCCAAAAAAATATATTGAGGGAAAAGGCAACATAGTCATTTCGGAATCTTTCAGGAAAAAATATTTTTCAAAGGAAAATCCAGTGGGCAAAATTATTTATGATGTTCCTACCTATACAGAAAAAGCAAAGCCATATATTATCACGGGAGTTATAAAAGACATTCCTTCCAACACGGTATTCCGGTCAGAGATTATCATGCTTCAGAAAGGACGGTCGGAAGACCTGAATAGAAAACAATACGGAAGTTATTCGCAAATGTTTATCCTGATGAAACCGGGTGCCGACATGACCGGGTTTACCAAAAAAATAAATAAATGGTATGCAGGTTTTGTTGATGTTAAGAATCCTTACCAGTTTGAATTTCAGCCATTGAAGGATATCTATTTACATTCTGATTTTGCTAAACATCAAAACGTGAGAGGCAGTTACAGGAATATTTTTATTCTTGCAGGAGTGGCATTATTGCTGCTAATTATTGCCTGTGTAAATTTTGTAAATCTTACCACAGCAAGGGCATTGCAAAGATTAAAGGAAACGGGTGTGAGAAAAGTATTAGGTGCGGGACGCGGCCAGTTGATTGCCCAATTTCTTACCGAATCATTATTGTTTTTTTTGATAGCAGGTTCGCTTGCCATCGTGGTTTATAAACTATCATTACATCCTGTTGAAAATTAT
This sequence comes from Chitinophagales bacterium, assembly GCA_038258875.1. GTDB lineage: Bacteria > Bacteroidota > Bacteroidia > Chitinophagales > Chitinophagaceae > Ginsengibacter. The sequence goes on along the minus strand of JBBSPK010000151.1, from coordinate 1,664 downwards.
TTGAGTCACCCTGTTGTCCAAACTTTTCTTTCCAATCTTTCTCTTTTCCTTTCTGCATGCGGGATTATTTTGCTGATCGGTTTTTTCACAGGGATCTATCCTGCATGGGTTGTTTCGGGCTTTAAACCGGCATCAACATTAAAAGGAAAATTTACCGGGAATGTGAGCGGTCAAAATCTTGTAAGAAAAAGTTTAGTTGTCTTGCAGTTTGCAATTTCCATTGTAGTACTTATTGCAATGATAGTGGTACAGCAACAGGTGTCTTTTATGAAAAATAAAAATATTGGTTTTAATAAAAATAACCTGCTGAGTATAGGCAGTGTCTCATGGGATGGTAAAGGCGACGTTTTCAAGAATGAATTATTGAACCAGCCTGGTGTTGTAAGTGCAAGTATTACAGGATGGACGCCTACGCAGGGCGCGGGAACGATGTCGAGAGAAATTGATGACCCCGGCCATCCCGGAAATAAAATAACTGTGTGGTATATTAATGCTGATCCCGATATCGCCAAAACACTTGGATTGTATTTGCAGCATGGTCGCTTTCTCAATAAAACTTTTTCAGCCGATACAGAAAGCCAGGACTCCCTGATGAGAATGGACCCTCAGCAATACGAAGTGGCTGCAGCACGACAGTCATCGATCATTACTGCTTATACCGCAAAAGCGCTTCACATAAATACCTTGAACACTCCTTTAAAAGATGCTAAAACAACGCCGGTAGGTATCGTTGAAGATTTTAATAATGAATCTTTGAAAGATGCGATGGAGCCTACGATCATCGTTGCAGACAAATCACCTTCATACGGTGGTATGTTGGTGAGGGTGCAGCCGGGAACTGAAAAAAAAGTTACCGCATCGCTAAATAAATTGTGGCGTCAATTTTATCCCGATAAATTATTAGACTTGAACTGGGTAGATGAAACGCTCGCCGATCAATACGAGGATGAGAGTAAACTGCAACAGTTATTTACTTTCTTCAGCGGGCTTAGCATGTTCCTGGCAGCGTTGGGAATTTTTGGTTTGATCGTTCAGGCCACCGCGCAGCGTATCAAAGAAATTAGTATTCGCAAAGTATTAGGAGCATCCGTTCATTCTATTGTACAATTATTTTCCATTGATTTTGTAAAGCTCATCATTATAGGGATCATTATTGCATCGCCAATTGCATGGTGGTTAATGAATCAATGGTTGCAGGACTTTGCTTATAGAATTCATCTTAATTGGAAGGTGTTTGGAATCGCAGGTTTTATTGCAATTTTTATCGCCTTGATGACTATAAGCTTTCAGGCAATAAAAGCTGCGATTGCAAATCCTGTGAAGAGTTTAAGAACGGAATGAGAATCCAGCTTAGGAACAGTCCCAACCCATACTCTCGCTAACTGTGCGTGGCCCCATTTTATTAATAGGAAGGGTTGATTTATTTATAAAAATGACTATCTCAAAATATATTCATAACAGTTACTTGTTAATACAACATCGTTTGTAACTGCGTCAATTACCTGGAAATGAATATCGAAATCGGAACCTGATGCTAAAGACGATAAATCACGCCATAACTTTTCATGCCCGTTCCCTTTGTCGTCAGTCAAAATGGATTGTGGTGTTAATCCCAAACCCAGTGTGAGCCACGCGGTGCTGGTGCAATTGCCATCTACAACATT
>JBBSPK010000150.1:0-7663 GCA_038258875.1 Chitinophagales bacterium | reverse complement strand
CTTTTCCCTCAAAATTGAGTTGCTTAATTTTATTCATGGTTCTTGATTTAAAGTGTGATTGATTTTTTGTCACTTCAAATTTCACTTATTTCAAGAACCAGCTTTTATAATCGAACACCCTTCATACATAAGACCTCACGAGCCATAGCTTGACTATCCCTTCAAAATGCTTTAAAAAATCTAAGATTATGAATATCTAAGTCGATACTTATTCTTCAGCTCAAAGGCTGCCGGATAGAAGCGGAAAGCCCGCAGTCCCGAATGCTTTCGGGACGAGGACTTGTAGCGAATAGCCGGAACAATAGCCGACCAATGAACTAAAGATGACAGCCACGCAAAAATTTTAACGCTGGTAAACTCTCACATAATCAACATACATACTTGCCGGGAATTTGGAGTCATCAATGTTCTGCCCGGGCCAGTTACCGCCTACAGCAAGGTTTAAGATAATAAAGAATGGTTTATGAAATTCTTCTGTATTGTTGATGTTGCTCTGAATGTTCGCCTCTTTATATTGTACACTGTCGACACTCCAGTTTATAGAAGAATCATCCCAGGTAACACTGTAGACATGAAAATCAGAAGGAGAAGTGGTAGTGCTGCCACCATATTGTACATGGCCACTGTTATCCCAATGAATAGTGCCGTACACAAGGCTGTCTGTATTAATACGTTCCATGATGTCTGTTTCGCCACAGGCGGGCCAACTGATGGTATTGATATTTGCACCCAACATCCAGAAGGCAGGCCAAAGGCCTTGCCCGACAGGCAATGCGATTCGGGCTTCTATCCTGCCATATTTAAATTCCTTTTTACCCTGCGTGGTCATTCTCACGGAGGTATAGCCATTGGAACCTACCGTTTCTTTTTTTGCAGTGATGACTAAATACCCGTTAGATTCTGTTGCATTGGATGCCTGGTAATATTGCTGTTCATTGTTGCCCCAGCCATTACCTCCCGTTTCAAAATTCCACGTTGATAAATCTACCGAGGTGCCGTTAAATTCATCCGACCAAACCAAATGATAAGCGGCGGGGGTGTCAACAGGATTTGGTGGCGGTGGTGGCAAAGGCTGGCTCGCAGACTTCTTGCAGGCGTAAACGCATAAAAAAAGAGCGATTAAGAAAATTGAAAATATTGTTTTTGAAAAGGGAAAAAATTTCATATCAAGGTTTTTTGGTGCAACACCGATGAATGGGCTGATGTCTTCGATGTTGCGAAGGGTTGAAGATGAGTTTATAGAAAGTTTTATTCATCAGGTAAATCTCTAAAGCTCTCATTGTTTTCAGGAAGCATTGCTGAGTGATGCACAGTAATTATGTAAATATATTCAGAAGTGACCCGGTATATGATCCTATATTTTTAAAAAATAATTTCTCTGTAATCTGATTGTGGTAATTCACGGATTGGTTTACCAATTTCAGGAAAGTTCTCAAGTTTCAGAGCAGCATTCATTAATTTCATTACAAACTGCCTGGCATAAAATTCTGAGTCCCTGCTAATGAAAGTTGCAATATTTTCAATATCATGCAAAGCATTTTCGGTCCAGATTATTGAAGCCATTTTGATAATTGTTGTTTCGCATCTTCTGTTGTATAGACTTTATCCCCCGAAATATCTTTTTCTGCCTTTTCAATTTTATCCAAAACCAGAATACGCTCAAGTAATACGTCTATATCAGCGAATTCTTCTTCAGGCATTGCATTAATGGACTCAATAACCTGTTTTTTAGAAACTGCCATAAAATATTTTTCTCAAATTTAATTAATTTTCGCTGTCCTGCATAAACATCCCAAGGTTTCCAAAACATGCTTCTGTTGGTTATTCTCTGCCTATGACAAAAAATAACCTGAACCATTTTCGCATCATCTTTTTCAAATGGACTACACTTTTTTTAACAATTCATGATCCTTACCAATTTCGTTGCATAGCAAAGTTTATTCTTGCCATGTTTTTGTTGACATATGAAAAAAGCGAATTTTTTGCTACTTGTTCGATAAGACAAAATTATAACCAAAAGCGATTTTATTTGTTATTAAACGCAAATGAGTAAAGTTTACGAATTAAAAAAAGTCCAGGTTATTCCGGCATCTATTGAAGATGCATGGAAATTTTTTTCAGCACCGGAAAATTTAAAAACCATAACTCCGCCACACCTTGGTTTTCAAATTTTATCCCAAAAGCATGGTGATAAAATGTATGCCGGTGAACTGATTGAATATATTGTAAAACCTTTTTTGGGGATTCCATTCTACTGGATGACGGAAATAACTCATATTGAACCTATGAAATATTTCATAGATGAACAACGGTACGGCCCTTATTCTTTCTGGCATCACCAGCACCATTTTAAGGAAATCAATAAAGGTGTTGAAATGACTGATATTGTTCATTATAAAATTCCGTTTTGGTTCCTGGGAGATATCGCCAATTCTTTTTTTGTGAAGAAACAACTGGAAAAAATATTTGACTTCAGGAAAGAGATAACTAACGAGCGGCTATTAAGTTAGTTCCCTCTCCTCTGGAGTCCCGATAACTATCGGGGGGGCGAGGCCTCACCTCCCAAACATCTTATCCAATTCATCCTTTTTGAACTCAAGAAAAACCGGTTTGCCATTTGGAGTTGTGTTACATATTTCACAAGCAAATAAATCTTCAACGAGAGACTTAATTTCTTTTTGTGATAAGAAAGTTCCTGCCTTTACCGATTGCTGCCATGCCATAGAACGCAATAATTTTTCTCTTTTACTAAAATTTACATCCATACTAAAATGCTTGTATTGTTCAAGCATTTTTTCTAGAGAAGCTTTTTCATTGCCATCACTTACATCAGCTGGTGAACCCTGTATTACAAATGTGTTATTTCCAAAAGGCTCAACCTGGTATCCTAATAGATTAAGGTCCGCCAATAATTCTTTTATTAAAACTGCATCCGCCGGCGTTACTTCGAGCGTTACCGGAAACAGGCTTCTTTGTATTGCAATGGGTTTACCCTTCATGGCATTTACAAAACGCTCATACAGTATACGTTCATGAGCATTCTGTTGGTGAATAACAATAAATCCATTTTCATTTTGAGCAATAACAAAAGCTTTATGTACCTGTACAAAATCTTCGGATGATGGTTTTTTATTTACGGTAACCTGTGGTTTGTATTTTAGCTCAGATGTAAAATGCTGCTGTGGTATTTGATTCTCTGTTGCGGAAATATCAATCCTTTCATTCGCCAGGGTTGATTTTTTTTGTTCCGGCAATGCAGTATCCCAATGCCCGAGATCACTTTTACTTTCGATAAAATGTGCCTGGTTTTTTTGGGTAAAAGTTTTGTATAATGAAGAGCCCGCAGCTGAATATTGTTTTTCTGTAGTGAAGGGTTGGCTTACTGCCTCGCTATGCTGTATAGACGCATCAAGCTCAAAATCCAGGGTAGGCGTTACGCTATATTGAGCAAGGGCATGCTTTACAGCAGACTGTACAAATGCGTAAATAATTTTTTCATCCTCAAATTTTATTTCCTGTTTTGTTGGATGCACATTAATATCAAGCCTTGACGGATCCAAATCAATGAACAATGTGTACATAGGAAAACTGTCTTTGGCAATCATATCGCTGAACGCATTCATAACAGCATGATTGAGGTAGGCACTTTTGATAAACCGGTTGTTTACAAAAAAATATTGATCACCTCGCGTTTTTTTTGCAGTTTCGGGCTTTCCTACAAATCCATAAATATTTAAATAGTCTGTCTCTTCTTTTACACTCACCAGTTTGGCCGCATAATTATTTCCAAGTATCTGGATAATTCTTTGTTTCAATGATCCTTTCTCCAAATGAAAAACTTCCTGGCCGTTGGAAGTAAGTGAAAAAAATAATGCCGGGAAAGACATGGATACACGAATAAATTCATCAACAATATGTCTTAATTCAGACGCATTGCTTTTTAAAAAATTCCTTCTAGCAGGAACATTAAAAAACAAATTTTTCATGGAGATATTAGTGCCTTCAGGAGTTGCCACCGGCTCCTGGGAAATAACCAGGCTATTTTCAATTTCAATACGGGTACCCACGATTTCACCCTGCTTCTTTGTTTTTAATTCCACCTGCGAAACCCCGGCAATGCTAGCCAGCGCTTCACCCCGAAAACCCATCGTTTTAATATGAAACAGGTCATCAATATTTTTTATTTTGGAAGTGGCATGACGCTCAAAGCTCATCCTGGCATCGGTTTCACTCATTCCCTTCCCGTTATCAATGACCTGTATCAAAGCTTTGCCGGCATCATTTACAAAAAGCCTGATTTCTGTTGCGTCGGCATCTACAGCATTTTCAAGTAATTCTTTTACGGCACTTGCAGGGCGTTGAATTACTTCACCAGCCGCTATCTGGTTTGCAATGTTCTCGGGTAATAAGTTGATGATATCAGCCAAAGCTGTTGATTTTCTTAATCGGCAAAATTACTGATTATTGGCGGTTGGGATTTGTAAGTAATATTTTGATTAGCAGAAAAATAAATAGGTTTGTATTTTTCAAGGATTCAATTATTCCCAAAGACTTTCAAAATTCACATTTGCCTCGCAATTATCGAAAGTGAATGTAAAAGTTGTCGGACTAACAGATACGGCTTGGTACAAATTATCAATCAATTCATACACTTCAATTTTTTTAAATTGAACATCAAGAATACAATAATATTTCACTCCCTGTATCTGATATAATTCCATTTTTACGTTCCTGTCTTTTGCAGCGGTTGAAGGAGATAAAATTTCTGCGACGAATGAAGGCGGAAAATCCAAATATTTCTTTTCAATTTTTTTACAAACTACCAAAACATCAGGTTGCACTACGGTGTCTTCTGCCATTTTCCAATCAAGGGGTGGATATACTTTGCATTGTTTACAATCTTTCAAAGCGTCTTCAAAAAGGATGCATAATTTCAAACTTACCCTTTGGTGATCAGGTATGGGTAAAGGACTCATCGCATAAGGCATCCCTTCAATTAACTCCCACCTTCCTTCCCATTGGCAATAATCTTCATAAGTATAAGAAGGACGATATTTTTCTGCAATAGACATTGATATAAAGTTAAGATTTTTCACCAACGGTCTAAATGTTTTTAATTTCTAACTTACCTTTAAAATTATGATGAGACTCAATTATATAATCCTTTTTATCCTTCTTTCTCCAGGCGTTTCTGCTCAAAAAAATATAGGTGCTGCCGCTGCACATTGGGCAGACAGCGTTTTTAACACACTAAATGATGATCAAAGAATTGCCCAGCTAATGGTATTGCGTGAGAGCAGTTATACAAAAGATGGCCCGGTATATTATGATTCTTTAATCGCTGATGCTGTTACAAAGTATAATATTGGTGGTATTGTACTTTTCCAGGGAAGCCCGGTAAAGCAGGCAAACTTTATCAATTATTTCCAAAGTCTTGCTAAAACTCCGCTGATGGTTTGCATTGATGCAGAGTGGGGATTAGGCATGCGACAGGATAGTGTAATACCGCTCAATCACCAGATGATGTTGGGTGCCGTACAGGATTCTTCCATTATTTCGGCTTATGGAAAATTAGTTGGGGCACAATGTAAAAGGGAAGGCATACAGGTAAACTTTGCACCGGTAGTTGATATTAATAATAATCCCGACAACCCTGTTATCAACGATCGTTCATTTGGAGAAGATAAATACAAGGTTGCACGTTATGGTATTGCTTATATGAAAGGTATGCAGGATGAAGGCGTGCTGGCTTGCGCAAAACATTTTCCCGGCCATGGAGATGTTTCTGTTGATTCGCATCTTGACCTGCCTGTTATTAATAAAAGTATGGAACAATTGGATTCACTCGAGTTGTATCCATTTGAGCAAATGTTTTCAGCGGGTGTAGGCAGTGTAATGATTGCCCATTTATATATTCCTTCAATTGATTCAACGCCAAACACGGCGACTTCTTTATCGCGAAACAATGTTACAGGACTCTTACGCAATCAACTCAATTTCCAGGGTCTCACCTTTACTGATGCATTAGGGATGAAAGGCGTTGCCAAATTTTTCCCGGGCGGTTTAATAGCTGCGCAATCTCTCATAGCAGGCAATGATATGCTTTGCCTGCCTGAAGATGTTGCTACCTCCATTGCAAAAATTAAAGAAGCGATTGACAGTAATAAATTAAGCTGGGATGATATTTATTCAAAATGCAAAAAAGTTTTAGAATATAAATATTTGTATGGAGTGGCAAATGTAACCCCGGTAAATAAGGAAAACCTTACCAACGATTTAAATGAGGGCGTAAACGATATGAGGAAACTGGTCGCAGAAAATGCAATCACGTTATTAAATAACCAGGATAAAATATTTTTCCCTCTAAGGAATTTTAAGGATATAAAGGACATTGCTTACGTAGGAATTGGTATTGATAGCGCCAATGTTTTTTCGCAAAGACTGCAAACCGATTATAAAGCAGATGCTTTTTATTTTGATTACAACGAGGATGCAAACCGGATTTTATCAACAGTTGAACTGATTAAAAACCGGTACAGGGCGGTAGTTATCGGCATTCACAATTATGCAAGGTATCCGGCAAATAATTTTGGAATAAGTCAATACGCACTTGACCTCGTAAACCAAATTCAGCAAAATAATAAGACGATCATTTTTGATTTCGGAAATCCTTATGCGCTTAAAAATTTCTGTAACGCAAATAACCTTGTTGCCTGTTATGAAGATGACTCAACAACCCAACATGCAGCGGCTGATTTGCTTGAAGGTAAAATCTCCGCAAAGGGGGTATTGCCTGTAACGGTCTGCGACGAATATCACTATGGATATAGTACAACTGCAGGAAATTTTTTGCTGCCGGTGACTTCGCCTGAAGAGGTTGGCCTCAGTGCTGCAAAGCTTTCCGTTATTGATAGCATTGCCAATGATGGAATTGGCGCCGGCGCATATCCCGGCTGCGTTGTGCTGGTAGCAAAAGATGGAAAAATTGCCTTTGAAAAAGCCTATGGAACCTACAATTATAATAGCCCTGAACCTGTGACTTTGCACTCGATTTTCGATATGGCTTCTGTTACAAAAGTTTGCGCTACCACTATTTCAGTAATGAAGTTATATGATGAAGGCAAAATAAAGCTTGATGCGACTTTAGGAGATTATCTTCCCTGGGTAAAAGGAAGTAATAAAGCTAATCTTGAAATAAAAAATATTTTATTGCACCAGGCCGGCCTGGTTGCTTATATTCCATTCTATAAAGCCGTGGTTGATAAAATTACCTATGAGCCTTTACCCACTGTTTTTTCCCATTTTAAAAACGATTCATTCAGTATAAGAGTCGCCCGGGATTTATACCTGCGCAAAGATTACGTGGACACGATGTATAAAATAATTCTTGATAGTAAACTGGGACCGGCAGGTAAATATGTCTACAGCGACAATGATTTTATTTTTTTAGGCAAAATTGTAGAAGCAGTTTCCGGACTCACCCTTGACAAATACGTAGATAAAAATTTCTATCACCCGATGGGTCTTACCTCCACAGGCTTTTTGCCAAGGGACAGATTTGATACAAACAGGATAGCGCCTACAGAAAATGAAAAGGTTTTTCGCATGCAACACCTTCGTGCAGATGTTCATGACCCGGGCTCCGCAATGTTTGGAGAAGTAG
>JBBSPK010000149.1:0-7812 GCA_038258875.1 Chitinophagales bacterium | reverse complement strand
TTCTTTCGGGCGATTGTACTTTCCGCGGATAATGTTCCAGAAATTTGATTGCCCGAATTTACTGTTAACCTGTAACAACAATTGTGTACCGGCAACCACAAATGACCATGCAATAAGGGCCTTAACGTGTGAAGTATCTTTCATAAATTTTTTAAATGCAAGCTGTGTAGCAGGATCCGATAGAGGTTTTCCTGTTTTCCATGGAACAACGATAAGCCCCATTATTACACTGATAAGGGTAACAATAAGCACAAAGGAAACGCTTACAATAAGTATTGTATAACCATACGGTTTATCCTGGTATTTTACATTCACATAAAATATGAGGATACTTCCTCCAAGCAACGCTCCTACTAACCCTGCACCTATATTTATAGTCATTGACGCTAAAAATGAATATTCTTGTGAGGGGCCCAGCGAATAGCTTGTGAGCAACACAAGGTGATCATAAACACTAATGATAAAACCCATTATCATCCATGAGATAATAATTACAGTTAATTGCCTGAGCTTGAGTTGTGTTCCTCTATTCATTTTTCATTATTATTTCTCAAGAACTGTTTTGAGGTCTAATAAACTAGGCGCTAAGTCGTTCCGTAATACTTTCTTCAAATTAAAGAAAAAGTAAAAATTCCATTGGCGATTTCTGCTCCCCTAAAAACCCATTTTACTTCTATTGATTGTCAGAAACAGTTCCTGTTGTAATATACGCAAAGGACCCGTCTTTAAACGGTTTTTTTAAGCGACATTTCATAATCGATTTTGTCCCATTTTTTATTGTTTTGCAAATATTATTTACGCAACTTATCTCTGCAAAATTATTTCCTGCAAATAAAATTCAGCAGGTGTAAAAAAGATCTATTAGAGGGTAGTTGCGACCTTACAGCTATTAATATTAATGGCGATATGATGTGCCGCAGCGGAAAGCCATGCAAGGTTTGAAAAAAGATTACATATAGCCGGAAATGGACTGGGAGATATTATAAGATTGATATTTCTTAATTATCAATAAAACCTGATTTGCAATAATGCTAAATCAATTTTTTAATCAATTTACCGAGGAGCATTAATCCATAATCAACATCATCGCTCCATGGTTTTCCAAAACTAATACGAACACAATTGGAGTAATTACAGCTTGATGAAAATATTTTGCCCGGTACAATCGAAACGTTATGCTTCATCGCTTCAGTACGTAATTTAAAAGCATTTACTTTTTTATTGAGCTCAAGCCACAATACAAAACCACCATGAGGGCGTGAAACTTTTGTATCGGCAGGAAAATATTTAATAATTGCCTGCACATATCTCAGGCATTGCGTGTGCAGGGCTTTACGAAGATTCTTTAAATGGTATTCATAACGGCCATTCTTTAAATAATGCGCCATTGCATATTGCGTAAGTGTGGGGCAGGAAATATTATACATACGCTTCATTTGATTCACCTGTTCAAAAAATTTGCCGGGAAGAGCCCAGCCGATGCGATACCCTGGAGAAAGTGATTTCGAAAGAGATGAGCAATACATTACTAATCCTTTCCTGTCAAAATACTTACATGTTTTGGGGCGGTTTTTTCCAAAATAAAGTTCCCCATAAATATCATCTTCAATTAATGGAAGGTTATACCGGGTTATGATGTCAACTAATTGCTTTTTATTTTCATCGGGCATACAGCTTCCGATCGGGTTATTAAAATTTGGCGTTAGAACGCAGGCTTTAATCGAAAACTTCTTTATAACCTTTTTAAAATTTTCCAGGTCAATTCCGGTTACAGGATCAGATAAAATTTCTACCACTTTTAATCCCAAATTTTCTATTGCCTGGTAAATACCAAAATAAGACGGACATTCTACTGCAACCGTATCGCCATATTTAGTTACTGCTTTTAAACACAGGGTTATGGCCTCAAGACAGCCTGACGTAACTATTACTTCACCGGGTTTTATTTTACCTCCCCAGTTAAATGAAAGCTTTGCAATTTGCATACGCAAATCAATGTTGCCCTGGGTGTTTTCATAATTAATGCAGTGATCTTTTCCATTGCGTAATGCATATACGACCGATTTATTAATTTTCGCTGAAGGTAATAAAGAAGCATCAGGAACTGCCAGTGCAAAATTCATTTCACCTGATGCAGCAATATCAGAATAAATAGAAGCGATCATTTCCTTTACACTTACATCATGCGAAATCACATCCGGCACTATAGATTCCGGCAATTGAGGAAAACGATGATGATTAAAACGAACATAATAACCCGACTTCGGTCTTGACTCGATCAGGCCTCTTCCTTCAAGATGGTAATATGCCTGGAAAGCAGTACCCATGCTAATTCCATATTCGTCACTCAAAACCCTTACCGAAGGGAGCTTATCCCCGATACGTAATACTTCCTCGGAAATCATTTTTTCAAGACCATCTGCCACCTGCATATACAGGTGATCATTTGAATCAAATTTTAATTTAGTCATGATGATTTAATTTATGAATCGTGAAATTGCTTCGCCACTGTATATGCAACGTATAATTTATAAATCACAATCTGATATAGTCAAAATTACAAAAACTGAATCTGTTTTTTATTAAAAAATTGAACAAAATTTGTGTTTGCTGAATTTTAGAAAAAATGAAAAAAGAAATTACAAAGGGGTATATCGCACTGGCGATAGTAAGTTTTTTTTGGGGCACTACGTATATCGCTTCGAGAATAGGTGTGCAACACATGCCGGGCCTGTTTGTTTCCGGAATTCGCCAATTTACGTCAGGCTTAATAATGGTAAGTTTTTTCTTATTGAAAAATTACCAGTTGCCGACATGGGCCGATATCAAAAAAATTTCCAGGCAGGGAATTTTGCTATTATGCGTAGCCAACGGATTACTTACCTGGTCATTAGAATATATCACCAGCGGGCTGGCTGCAATAATTGCGGCTTTGGTTCCTTTATTTATTGCACTGTTTACAATCCTGCTTACGAAATGCGCAAGAGTAACAAGATGGATGATAGTAGGTTTATTGACGGGACTTGCAGGTGTAGTCACTATTTTTTATGATTACTTCGGGCAACATGTAGACAAATCTTTTATCGTTGGTACAACCCTGGCGCTTTTGGCAACGCTGGCCTGGGCATTCGGCACAGTTTATACTTCAAAACAAAAAATCTCAATTGATATATTATTTAATGTAGGGCTTCAAATGCTAATTGCCGGTTCAGTAATGCTGGTCATTTGTTTTGGATCGGGTAAATATGTAAACCTTGCAAAAACTGATAACAGCACATGGTATGCCTTATTGTATCTCGTAGTTTTTGGTTCACTTATAGCCTACTCTGCTTATGTGATAGCCATCACCAAACTTCCGCCTACGCTGGTATCCATATATGCATATATAAATCCGTTGGTTGCAGTTACACTTGGCTGGCTCCTGCTAAGCGAAAAAATGAATATGAGCATAATATCAGGAACTATAATAACCTTAGGTGGCATTTACCTTGTCAATCGTGAATTTAAAAACCAAAAAGCATGAATGAGATAAAAATTATCGAGTATGAGCCACAACATCAACCCTATTTTGAAAAATTTAACCGGCAATGGATTGAAGAATATTTTGAAATAGAGGCGGTAGATGAATTTGTATTATCAAATCCTGAAGAAACTATTCTGGGAAATGGCGGCGTTATATTGATGGCCTTATATAATGGGGAAGTAGCAGGAACTGTTGCATTGAGAAAAGTAAACAATACCACTTGTGAATTTACAAAGATGGCCGTAGATAAAAATTTCCGGAGGCTTGGCATTGGCGAAGCATTGAGCCAAGCAAGTTTTCAAAAGGCCGGTGACATTGGCTTTACAAAAATTATCTTGTACTCCAATACAAAAAACGTAGCAGCAATTAAATTATATCAAAAGCTAGGCTTTAAACACGTTGAGGTTGAAACAAATGTTTATAAAAGGGCAAACGTGAAAATGATTATTGAACTAAAGGGAACTGTGCAGACAACAATAAGTCATCATTAAATTATAGCCGTATGAATTTAGAAATTATCACTGCCGATACTTCCCACGTGGAAGCCATTTCCTATATCGGTAAAAAATCTTTTGCCGTGGCCTTTGAAAATTTATTCAATAAAAAAGAAGAGCTGCGTGAATACCTTGATTACACTTTTGATGAAACAAAGCTTCTCGCAAGTATTCACAAAGAGAATAACATTTACTTTGTGGCATTAATGAATAACGAAGCAGTTGGATTTGCCAAGATAAAAAAGTATTCGCTTAACCAGGAAATCGACAGCATTGCGCAAATGGAATTGCAAAAGTTATATGTTTTGCCTGGGCAACAGGGAAGTGGCGCCGGATGTGCTTTGATGGATGAGGTGATTCAGTTGGCAAAACAATTACAACCTGATTACCTTTGGCTCGATACTCATGTAGATAATGCCAAAGCCATTTCGTTTTACGAAAAAAATGGATTTGGAAAACAAGGTAAATATCATTTTATTATTGGTACCCAAACTTTTCAATACTACGTTATGGCTTTGCCTGTTAAGGTGTTGAAGCAGCCCTTTGTTAAACTTTAAAATAAAAAACGATGCAAATTATTGACGACATTGAAGTTCATAAGATTAATCACACAAAAATTCACGAGGTGGATTTTAATAAACTTGAATTTGGCAAATATGTTTCTGATCACATGCTGGTATGCGATTTTATAAATAATGATTGGAGCATTCCTAAAATATTGCCTTATGCAAACTTATCTTTAAGCCCCACATCACTCGCTTTGCATTACGGACAAACCGTTTTTGAAGGCATGAAGGCATTTCGCACGGCAGATGGTAATATTAATATTTTCAGAATAGAAAAACATTATGAGCGATTTGTAAATTCTTTGCAAAGAATGTGTATGGATGTTGTGCCAAAGGAAGTTTTTGTGGAAGGTTTAATTCAACTAATACGCCTGGATAAAGCGTGGGTACCGTCTGCGGAGGGCAGCGCTTTATATATACGCCCGTTCGTATATGCCAGTGAGGCCCGTTTTGGGGTAAAGATTTCCGATGAATATAGGTTTGTGATTTTTACGGGGCCGGTTCCCGCCCTGTACACAAATCCAATAAAAGTAAAAGTTGAAACCCATTATACACGGGCTGCAAAAGGAGGAACGGGTTCTGCAAAATGTGGTGGCAATTATGGTGCATCATACCTGCCAACAAAGCTTGCTAGAAATGAGGGCTACGACCAGGTTTTATGGACAGATGGTAAGGAGCATAACTATATTGAAGAATCTGGAATGATGAACGTTATGTTCGTTATTAATAATACCCTTGTCACCCCTCCATTGAGCGATTCAATTTTGGACGGAGTAACGAGAGATTCTTTATTAACTCTTGCAAATAACCTTGGATATAAAACAGAGGAACGGGAAATATCAATAGATGAATTGCAAACCGCATTTCAGGATAAAACTATTAGCGAAGCCTTTGGGGCCGGAACAGCGGCGGTAGTTGCACCTATATCTGTTATTAAAATTCATGATACTGATTATACGTTACCACCGTATTCAGGCGACAATGTTATGTTTCAATTGAAAGAAAAATTAAATAAACTAAGATCCGGGTTAGAAGAGGATATTTACAACTGGAATTGTATTATCTGATGCTTAAATTTATTATTTCAAAATCAACTCAAGTGTAAATTTATAACCGGTGATGCTCACACTAAATTTCTTTCCCTTTCCTGTTTTAAAAACAAGCCGGTTAATCTTAAGGCGCGTTAGCACAGACGATGAAAATGAAATATTTTTTCTTCGCTCTGATGAGACCATAAATAAATATGTTGACAGGCCAAAGCCAGGTTCTCTTACAGATGCCACGAATCATATTAATAAAGTAAACAAGGGAATTGATAACAATGAATCAATATTTTGGGGCATAACCCTTCAAAATAATTCTTTAATTATTGGCACCATTTGTTTGTGGAATATTTCAAAAGAAAATCACACCGCAGAAGTCGGCTTTGATCTAATGACAAAATTCCAGGGACTGGGAATTATGAAAGAAGCTTTTTCAGAAGTAATAAAATATGGTTTTGAAATTTTGAGGTTGAAGCAATTGAGCGGGTGGGTGCATCATGAAAACACCAAATCCCTGGCGCTCTTAAAAAAGTTTGATTTTACCAGGGATCTTGCAGAAGAAAATAAAGCTGACAAAGTTGAATTGCACAATATGGGCATATACACTTTGAATAGTCCGATGAGATCATAAAAATCTGGGAATGTCAATCTATATTATTAGTTATATCACTCTCATTACAGCCTAAAAAACTTAAGTTCTACAAGTTTGGCTACCTTCTTGTATAAGTTTTTCGTAAACTGTACCAATGAATGTTACATTTAAAGGACTCTGGAAAGTTTTGAAAAATTCATTTAATGGATTTTCTGATGATAAGGTGATGAAGCTTAGTGCAGCACTTGCATATTACACGGTTTTTTCGATTGGCCCCTTGCTAATAGTTATTGTCTCCATATGCGGCATTTTTTTTGGACGCGAGGCTATTCAGGGATCGATATACGGGCAAATCCAGGGGTTTGTCGGTGCAGATGCGGCTTCGCAACTACAGGAAATAATTAAGAATGCCGCTATTGGGGGCAAAGGTAAAACAGCGGCGATAGTAGGAATAATTACTTTGCTTATAGGAGCTACCACTATGTTTGCTGAAATGCAGGACTCTATAAATACCATCTGGAATCTTAAAACCAAACCCAAAAAGGCGGCCTGGAAAATTCTTATAAGAAACAGGTTGCTTTCATTTGGTGTGATAGGAAGCCTTGGATTTTTATTATTGGTTTCACTGGCAATTTCAGGGCTTATAGAAGCTTTAAGCAATCGTTTAAGTAATTATTTCCCCGGGATAACAGTCATATTCTTTTATATTTTAAACCTGGTTATAACTTTTGGAGTTATCACGATTTTATTTGCAGTAATCTTCAAGGTATTACCCGATGCAAAAATAAAATGGAAAGATGTAATGGCTGGAGCTATTGCTACGGCAATACTTTTTATGCTTGGAAAATTCGCTATCTCATTTTATATAAGCAAAAGCAGTGTTGGAAGCACTTACGGAGCGGCCGGATCGTTGGTCGTTCTACTGGTATGGATATACTATTCTTCAATTATTTTATATTTCGGCGCTGAATTTACAAAGGCCTACGCCATGAAATATGGTAGTGACATAATGCCTAATGAATATACTGTTGTCGCTCAAAAGGTGGAGATAGAAAAAGGGAAACAAACTTTACAGGATGCTGATAAAGACAAGAAGGAGGCAGGCATAAAAAAACCCGCAGGTTAAGTGCAGGCATTTTATGGAATAATTTTAATCCCGGGGCGTAGTTTAAAATGGATTATTGGATTGAGCTTGTTGGTTTTCTTTGGGATATTAGTTTAGTTACAGGTATTGAATTTAAAAAAAAAGAAGTTGACTGATATCGGATTTATGTTTTGGCTTTTCCTGGATTTGGTCCCGATAGCTATCGGGAGGTTCTTTTCAGTGGATTTGGATTTCTGATTAATGTTTTGTTGAACATCAATCAACTTCTGGTACAAAGATACATAGCCCAGATGCCTGTACAAGAGCATTACTGCTTAATTATGCATCTACTGAAATTACTGTAACAATAGTAAGAACACCACTTTTACCAGGGGAATACTACTGTACTGGCATAAAAAAACCTGCAGGTTTAGTGCAGGTATTTTATGGAATAATTTTAATCCCGGGGCATAGTTTAAAATGGATTATTGGATTAAGCTTGTTGGTTTT
>JBBSPK010000148.1:0-7861 GCA_038258875.1 Chitinophagales bacterium | reverse complement strand
ATTCACCTTCAGTTAAGATTTCATTGTATTTGAAAATGAAAAGATTTGATGAATCAACCCGCATTTCATCCGGCGTATTAATATTCCACCCGGAAGGAGTAGCATCGCCCAGCATCCATAAATGTTGATACGGAGGAACCGATGAGGTTGTTAAACTTATTGATAGATCCAACAGGTTAAGCGTTATTGTATAACTGCCCGGCGTAGAAATCACAAACTGATCATCAGGTTGCCCATAATCATCACGATATACTAAATGGCTGTCATCTGCTCCTTTATTATAAGAAGGAAGAAATTGACCAAGTGTGGTAATAAATTTTAGATTACCAGAACCAAGATGGCCATCCCACGTAAATTTTCCCGACTCAGTAGCGCTTGCTGTCAGGGGTGTTGCCAGGTTACTATCCCATCCATTGGGCGTTGCATCACCAATAAGGTATAAAGTATTTGTTACAGGCCTGTAAGGTGTAACTGTTATAGCCAGCACATTTGAAGAATCAGGCGCGGCAGCATCATTTGCAACCTTCGCAATTATTTTTGCCTCTAATGTTGCTGCAGAATCAGGAGGCAAGTTCCAATGCGTCAGCAATAAATTGTTTAAATCTTTTACGGTGAATTTCTTTTCAAGAGCGGCTGAACCTAAATCTTCTGCAATTGCATTACTGAAATTATTCCCCTGCTTATCTATTTTAAGTGTATAAGAAATAGATGCATTGGTTCCATGATTCGATCCACTGGTCCATGTAAAATCAACCGCGTCATTTCCGTCGTCTATTTGTTTTAAAACAAAAGATGTTTTTGCGGCTGAAAGCGTTAAAGCATTATTGGCTTTATTTGATTGAATATAGTCAGGTTTTTTACAAGAATTATTTACGAAAGAAAACAGCACAAGAAGTAAGAATGCAGTGCACCATTTTGTTTTTTTGCTGAAAGAAAAATTTATATTTTTCATAAACTGCTTTTTAAAATTATAATGTATGGGTTACAGATAAATTAATAACCCGGGTTTTGAGTAAGGTTAGGATTAGAATCCCGTTCCTTCTGCGGTATGGGTAATAAAAGATGCTTTGCAGCAGCATTTACTTTTCCAATGGAATGAAGGAAATCCAAACCATACTGGCCGTTATTTACTCTTATTAAATCAAACCAGCGATCACCTTCAAACGCAAGCTCCATGCGGCGTTCATGAAATATCTTTTCCCGCATTGCTTCTTTGGAAAGATTATGCACACCTGCAAGGCCGGCTCTTTCTCTTACAAGATTTAGCGGGGCCTCAGCTTCAGCCGTTTGATTAAGTTCGTTTTGAGCTTCAGCCTGCATTAATAAAACGTCCGCATATCGTAATACAGGAAAATCTTCGGGGTTAGTATCATAATCAGGTGATATGGATTTTGGTACAAGAAACTTGCGGAGATTATAACCCGTAACTGAATAGGAACTTTGATATGTTTTGCCGTCAAAATCAGGACACCCGGGATATAAAATTGTTACATCTTTTCTTTTATCGCCCGCTTCATAGGAATCTACAAATTCCTGTGTGGGTTGATCCCATCCATAACCGCCACCCACAAAATCTGAATTCCTTGGACCGGTAAAAGTACTTACCCATGAGGCCTGGTTTTCATTATCCCAAAAACTAAAATTGGTCTTTCCTATATACTGAATTTCAAACAAAGACTCATTTGTGTTTTTCAGTGTAGGATTAAAGTTGTCACCATAATTTGGATTTAATGAGTAGCCCAATGATGTTACCTGTTTGCACAGGTCTGACGTTTTTTGGTAATTGCCCAACGTGAGGTAAACTTTTGCAAGCATACCAGCAGCAGCTCCCTTAGTGGCACGGCCAATATCGGTTGACTTATAAGAGTCTCTGGTTGGTAAAAGATTTATGGCATCTGTAAGATCCTGTATGATCAAATCATATACTTCCGCCTTCGGAGTTCGTGCAGGACGTAAGTCATCTTCAGGCGTTTGAGGAACCGTTATTAATGGTACATCGCCAAATAACCTTACGAGAATAAAATAATAAGTTGCCCTCAAAAATTTTGCTTCGCCTAAAATCCTGTTTTTAAGAGATTCATCAATTGACATTCCGGGAACGTTTTGCAAAACAAGATTGCAACGTAAAATACCCGGCGCCGGGCCTCTCCATATATCTAAAGCAGCAGCATTGTCGGTAGTAGTAACGAAGTTTGCAATATCCTGTGTTTCTATTCCATCAGTGCCTCCACCTGCTCCAACAATACTGTTACCCGCCCATATATCGGATGTCCAGATGCGAAGATTAAATAATTTGGGCCATTGCATAGGTTGATATGCCCCGTTAATACCTGCAATTGCATCCTCTGGAGTCTTCCAAAAATTGGAAGTATTCACAGAATCAAGCGGGCTTCTATCCAAATATTTTTTACAGCTGAATAATGAACCCCCTATAATAAAAATGATTAAATATTTTTTGTAACTCATAGCAAACATTTTATAAATTAAAAAGTAACATTTATACCGGCACTCACAGTTCTTGTAACAGGATATACATTAAAGTCTATTCCATTTGAAGGCACCTCGGGATCAAAGCCGGTATATTTTGTAAAAGTTGCCAGGTTCTGGCACGAGACGTAAATTCTTGCTGCAGACATTTTAACTCTTTGAGAAACGGATTTTGGTAACGTATATCCAAGGGTTACATTTTTTATTTTCAGGTAAGAGCCATCTTCAATAAACCTGTTAGATACACGGGTATTTTTATTGGGATCATTAAAAACCGACCTGGGTATTGTATTGCTTGATCCTTCGCCGGTCCACCTGCCAAGCACTGCAGTAGTTTGGTTTTGTGCAACAGCCATCCCTTCCTGGTAAATACGGTTGGCATTAAAAATTTTATTTCCCGATATTCCTTGTAAAAAAATTCCGAGATCAAATCCTGCGTATGAAAATGTATTATTCATCGCGAAAATAAATGAAGGGTTAGGGTCGCCAATGTAGCTGCGGTCGTTATCATCAATAATGCCGTCATTGTTCAGGTCCCTGAATTTGATATCACCGGCGGAAGTGCGGTTAAAAGGATCGGCGCCGGGAATTTGTACAGCATACCCGTCAACATCTTTTTGATTTTGAAAAATTCCATTCGTTACAAAACCATAGAACTCATTAACAGGGAAGCCGGAATTCTGTATAGATAAATTTTGGTTTAATCCTATTCCTCCTGTATACAGCGGCACACTATCGTTGAGGCTTACCACTTTATTTTTATTGTACGAAATATTAAAGTTGGTATTCCATTCAAATTTCCCACGAACATTTTCTGTATTTATCGTTAACTCAACTCCTTTGTTTTGAACCTTGCCTGCGTTTACACTGGGAACAAAAATGTCAGAATATCCTGTTGAAATGGGCACTGCCATTGGTACAAGCATGTCATCTGTATTCTTTACATATACATCGAACGTAACTCCTATTCTTCCTTCAAAAAGAGAGGCATCTAATCCTATATTCGTTTGTTCCACCTGCTCCCATCTTACGTTTGGATTGGGTATTGCCAGGGGGACAACTGCAGTAGCGCTTTGCCCGTTAAAATTATATTGAACCGTTTGTAATACGGAAGCAAATGAATAGTTCCCAATATTCTGGTTTCCTGTAACGCCATAGCCTGCACGCAGTTTAAGATCATTCACCCATGATAAATTTTTCATGAAGGATTCTTCCGACAAGCGCCAGGCTACTGACCCGGACGGAAACCATCCCCATTTATTATTGCTTCCAAACCTGCTGCTTCCATCCCTGCGGAGAGTTGCAGTGACCAGGTATTTATTATCGTAAGAATAATTGGCCCTGCCTATAAATGAAAGTAATGCCCATTCACTCGCACTACCTCCTACGGTCGGTTGTGCGGTACCGTTATTTAACTGCTGTGTTGTATTGCTCGCGAAATTTTGAATAGAGCCATTCATATAATCGAACCGGTTGTTCTGGGCACTGCTGCCTGCCAGTAAGGTGAGATGATGCTTAATGTTTAAATAAGTATCGTAGGTTAAATAATTATCCCATAACCATGTAAGGCTTTTATTATATTGTTGAAAAAGATAAGAGTTTGGTTGTGGAATCGGCTGCCAGTTGTATTTCGGCGCCCAACTCCTGTTATCATAAAACAAAGCCTGTACCCCGGCAGTTGATTTAAACTTTAAATCTTTCAAGAGGCTGACTTCGGCATACACGTTTCCTAAAATGTTATAACCCGTTGTTTTATTTTGGTTTACTTTGGCTTTGCCAATTGGGTTTATAATATCGCCATACCAGGATGACTGCCCAACCGGCCCGCTATACGTGCCATCATCATTAAAGATAGATTGAACAGGAAGCGCTGCCATTGTATTGCGAATATCATAACTCCCGCTTTTTTTAATATCAGTATTTAAAGTAAGGTTGTTTCCAAATTTTAACCAGTCAAACAATTTGGTTTCTGTGTTAAATTGTATGGTGTACCGCCTGTAGCTTGTATTAATAACAATTCCATCCTGGTTTAATATTGAGCCTGAAACATAGTAATTACTTTTTGCAGAACCACCGGAATAAGAGAGCGAATAATTTTGAATGGGTGCTGTGCGAAATAAAGCATCCAGCCAATCTGTTCCTTTACCCAAACTAGTTGGATCGGCATAAGCGGGGTTTTGCGGCTGCCCGTTGTTGGTCATCATTTCATTATGCAAGCTGGCAAACTGTGACGCATCCAGCATATTGACAATATTGCCTGCTTTCTGCGTGCCTGCAAACATTTGAAATTCTAAATTATTTCTGTCTGATGTGCCTTTTTTTGTAGTAATAATGATCACCCCGTTAGCGCCTCTTGAACCATATATCGCAGCAGCAGAAGCATCTTTCAATATTTCAATATTGGCAATATCATTCTGGCTTAATGTATTTAGGGGAGCATCACTTGGAACTCCATCTATCACGAGCAATGGATCGCTGTTATTAATTGTGCCAACACCCCTTATGCGAAATGTAACATTACTCCCGGGAATACCTGATGATAAAACCTGGACGCCGGCAGCCCGTCCCTGCAATGCTTCTCCAATACTGGGTACCGGTAGTGACTTTAATTCTTTGGCATCAACAGAAGATACCGACCCTGTTAAATCTTTTTTCTTTTGTGTTCCATAACCTACCACCACCACATCTTCCAAAGCTTTTATGGCCGTTTTTAAAACCACGTTGGCTACGGAATTGCCTGATACGGCCAACTCCCTGTCCTCATACCCGGTGCTGCTAAATACAAGCACCACTTTACCTTCTCCCACATTGATTGTATAATTACCTTTTTCATTTGTCGTAACGGAATTATTAGTTCCTTTCTCATTTACAGTAACTCCCGGCAGCGGCTCTCCTTTATCGTTAGAAACGATGCCTGATAAACTTTTCTGCAGCTTATCATTTTTTTCTTCAACAACTTTACCACCAGGAACAAGAGAAGCAGTAAGAGGATATAAAATTATTTTTTCATCAAGAACCTGGTACGCTATATTAAGAGGTCTCAAAACTTCCTCGAGGAAGTCTATAATTTTTTTATCATGTGCGGTATAGGTTATTAATCTTTCTGCGTTTATTACATTGGCGCTGAAAGTGAATTTGACATTTGTTTTTTTCTGAATGGAAAAAATCACTTTTTGTAAGGGAACATTCTGAACTGAAATGGTAAATGATTTTTGTAAAACCTTCTGGCTTTTTGCTTCTTTCGCGTAGAGATTACATGTAAAAACAATTGTTAGAAATATTTGCGCCATTGTAATTCTCATAGCAAACAACGTTGAAGCAACCAGATGTTGCTTTAATTTCATAATTTTAATATGTTTTGGTTCAAAAAATAGTTTCGGGCTAAAACATGAAGCTTGAAAAAGCTTTCCAGAGTTGGTTGTGTTACAGCACAGCCGGCTCTTTTTTTTTATATTTAAGTGGGATACTTCTTTTTCATTGTATCTTTTTTAATGATAAATACTATTCACAACCTTTTCCTTTAATAAGAATTTTCGTACCATTTATTTCATAAGACGAATTGGTGGTGAGGCATATGATTTTAAGCTTTGTATATAAATCCTGCTCAGAAACATCTCCTGTAAAAACACAATTATTCAGGTTGGCATTTTCAGGAACTATTTCAATGTTATAACGCTCTTCCAGTTGCTTAAATACATCCGATAATTTCTCACGGTCATAAATAAAAGTTGCTTTATGATTATGCTGTGACCCTGCCGGCTTTTGATCTTCTTCTACTATTGGTTCAGGATTTTCAACGAGTGTGGTTTCAAATAACCGGGTGTCATTTTTATATATTGCTTTTTGGTTGGGCGTAACAATTACTGCATTATTTAATTGAGCCCCTTTAACAAGTTTTGTATTTTCCGTAACCTGCACTCTTCCTGTTTTCACAATAACTTCAACATTACCCGTTTTCACATTGGTATTAATGGTAAAGCTGGTACCCAATACTTTGGTGATAATGTTATGATAGTAAACAAGAAAAGGCCTTTGGGGATTTTTTGTTATTTGAAAAAAAGCTTCCCCTTCCAGGTAAACCTCTCTTTTGTCTGCAGAAAACTGGCTGGGATAATGGATACTACTTCCGGAATGCAAAGTAATCCTGCTGCCATCAGGAAGCACAACGGTCTCTTCCACTTTTGCGGAATTGTATTTTAAAATAGTATTCTGCGGAATTAATGAGGCAAAAGAATTTTCATTTAGGCCTTTGGCAGAATTTGAATAGAAATAAAATGAAAGCGCAATTACAATAATTGAGGCAGCTGCCGCAACCCAATGCCACCTCCTGGTTAACGGTTTTTTAATTGGCAGTACCTGTGCCGTATTTTTTTCGGCCTTAAAGATGTTTCGTATAATTTCCTGGGCAACATGAGGAGGTAAATCTGCACTCTTCTCAAACTGGCCTTCTCTTAATTCCTTTTGAATGATATTTCCTAAAGCGGCATCATATTGTGAAGTAGATAATAATTCGAACAATTCATCCTGTTCATTATCTGAAATATTCCCGGCAGAATATTGTTGAAGAAGATAGCTGAAACGATCATTTTTTCTCATGCCAGTCAAACGGTTTTTAAATGCCGGTTATAGTAATACAACCGAAACGACTCACCGGAGTACCTGCTTTAGAAAAAAAATAAAAAATTTGACATGATGAAGATTAAAAATAAACCTTCGATACCGGAAAAATGAGATTTGATGTGCAGCAATGCTCTTGACATGTGCTTCTTTACAGTGAGAGGGGAAATACCCATTTTTTCACCAATTTGGATATAAGTAAGGCGTTCATCGCGTGCATAGCAAAAAACTTTTTGCTGTTGTTGGGGAAGTGACGATATCGCTTTTTGCAAAAGTTCGTTATACTGTGTCTCTTCAATTTTATCGGATGCAGAATCTACAAATTGCTTTGTAAGCAACTTCAGATTACTGATTGCTTTCCATTCACTTGCTATTTTCTTAAGCCGGTTGAGCAGGTTATTTTTTGCTACGGTATATAACCAGGCTTCTATCGGTTGATCGGTTTTAATATTTTTTCGCTCCATCCACAATTTTAAAAAAACGTCCTGAACAACCTCCTGGGCTAATAAAGGAGATTTTAAATACCTGATGGCAGTATGGTAAATTCTGTTGCGGTACCTGTCGTACATTAGCTGGAAGGCATACTCACTGTCTTCTGCAAGCAGCGTAATTAAATGGCTTTCCTCATATGTTTGCTGATCGTGGTGCAAATTTCTAAATAGAAAACAAATCTAAATAAATTATAAAATACAAATAGAATAATTTTGAATTTTAAATTATAGATTACCAAATCAAACTATTTTAAAAGGTTTTAGTT
>JBBSPK010000147.1:0-7876 GCA_038258875.1 Chitinophagales bacterium | reverse complement strand
GACATGCGCCTCCCTTTCTGGATAAATTATTTTGAGTTTGCTTTTAATTTCTTTACCAGCTTCGGATATTTTAATACAAGGAGAGAGCATGATAATGCTGTCAGAACAATTGCCCAGTCACTGAAGCCCGGCGGTGTTTTTGTTTTGGATTATTTAAACGTTCACTATGCTGAAGATCACCTGGTGCATAAATCGGAAATTAAAGTGGATGACATTAATTATTTTATTACCAAATGGTTTGATGAAACACATTTTTACAAAAAAATTGTAGTGGAAGATGATGATCTTGAAAAACCAATAGTGCACCAGGAAAAGGTTGCAAAATTTTCGTTAGGTGATTTTACTGAAATGTTCGCTTACCATCAACTGCAGATACAGGAAGTATTTGGCGATTATAATTTCAGCGATTATCACGTAAAAAATTCGCCGAGAATGGTAATGATAGCAAAGAAAGTTGTGCATTAGGAAAACCTATCACACATCACATAAGCCGGGCCTGGTGTATTGCCATATGAACGGAATGATCATCACCTGTAACTAATTGCTTTCGGAAGCATTAGTAGAAATGGAAGTGCGTTTGCGTAATCCAGTTTATCGTAAAACATCCCCAGGCGATTTAAATTTTTGTAATACTGACCTACCTGGTGGTAGTAATATTTTTCTGATTGAATATACCAGGCTGCCTCCGCTAACTTTTCAGCAAGAAACCATTTCTCCAGCAGCCGTGCTGCTCTTCCGTTTCCATCATTGAAAGGGTGAATATCTACAAATACAAGGTGAATGTATGAGGCGTAGTAAAAAGATTCTTCTGTGGAAAGTTTTTGTTGTAAGAGTGCATGAATGTCGTTCCAAAACTTTTCCATTTCAGCTTTTACAATACTGTATGGCGCTGCTTCGTATTGAATTCTCCCTGTTTTATGTTCCAACACAAGCATTTCATTTTGCCGGTAGATACCTCTCCATTTTTCGGGCAATAAATGCGTAGAAAGTAATTTATGGCTTTGCAGAAAATTTTCTTTGCTCAGTTTATTTTCTCTTGCAAAAAGATATACCTGAAATAAATCATTGGGCTTCTCAACAAGCCCGGGTAAATATTCAATATCCTGCATTTTATGTTTTATATAACTGTCAACTTCCATTTGTTCGCCTTCAATTTTTGAGGATGAAATAACTGCAACGGAAGTATAAAAAGTAAAACTCTGCGGATTGAATTCAATTTCTTTTATTTTCTTTAATGCGGCGCCAAAGTCAATGTTAGTTTGTTGCTTGTAACTCTGAAAATATATATCAGATATTATTCTCATTCTATACTGATTTAGCTAATTCTGTTCTAATTCTTTTATCTCTGATAAATAATTTTCTTTATACCAACCGGTTTGAAAATTTCAATTGCGTTTACTAAGGCGCTCCCTTCTTTAGTTTCAATACTCCTGGCCTTTCAGTGTTTGTAGATCCTTCACCGGTTCAACGGAATTTTTGAAGTGCATTCTGAAACCATTTATTTTTTATTATGCACCAGCATCCATTTCGCTGTTTCATACATTGCAGACGTAAGCTCACTCAAATGATTCTTTACCGAATCTCTTTGCAATGGAGTAAGCGATAAAACATTTGAAGTCACAGGCATTAATTCTTCTTTATTTATACGGAGGTTTTTCACGAAATAATAATCGTTGGTAACAACACCAATATTTCCTTCATCATGATGTATAATAAAAGCAGCATTGGTTTTATTTCTTGAATGGAGGACATCCCTTCCAAGTGTGGTATTCGTGTAGGACATGTGCAACATGCCCGCCAGGGTAGGCAAAAGATCAATTTGAGAAACCACTTCGTTCCTGGCCTGCGGAGTTATAAGTTCAGGTGCGTAAAATAATAAAGGCACATGTTCATCGCTTAGCCGGCCATCTGTCCATGCAGCAGGATACATTTCCGACGCCTCCCCCTCCAGGCCATGGTCGCCTACAAAAACAAAAATGGTATTATTGAACCAGCTTTGCTTTTTTCCTTCTTCAATAAATTTTTTAAAACAATAATCGGAGTAACAAAACGACTGAAATTCTTTTAAAGATTCGAAGCCATATTTTCTAAGCGTATCCTCTGGTACAATACGTTTTTCAAAATCAGTATCTTCAGGTGGAATACTGTATGGGCGGTGATTATCTGCTGTCTGAACAATTGCAAAAAAAGGCTTTTTCTGTTTCGAGAAAACATTTTCAGCCTCCAGGAAAAGATCTTTATCACTGATGCCCCAAACATTCAAGGGCAAAGATTTATAAGAGCCTTCCTGGTATAGTTGCACACTGTCAATATTTTTCACGAGGCCTTCAAAATTATTGAAGTCGCTGCTGCCTCCAAGAAAATAAAATTTATTATAATTCACGAAGTCATTAATAATCGTATGCTGCTGAATTGCCTCCGGGTTGCGGGTGGAAAATTCAGAGAGCTGCACATCAGGTGTACCAGTAAGCACTGCAAAAACACCGCGGGCTGTGCCAAATGTTGGCGTAAAACACCGGTTAAAAAACAGGCCGCTGTCGCACAATGACTTGAAATAGGGAGTTGTATTAAGCGGGTTGCCGCTCATACTGCTTTTGTACATGCTAAAGCTTTCGCAAATTACCAAAACCACATTGGGCCGGCTTTCCAGCGCCCTGCTATCAGGCAATACTTCCCTGGAATAATCTTTATCAGCAATATTTTGAGAATCCAGTTCCAACAAGCTGGCAATCGTTGGAAAATAAGCCTTCGCTTTTGCATCGTCGAAAGACGGTTTGCGAAATTGCAGAGTAGTAAAAAAATTTTGCAGCGGATTTAATGCCACATAAGATTTGAAGTTATCATTGAGTTCAAAAGCATCTTTCCATTTTAATGGCCTGAAAGAAAAAACGCCGTACAGGGACCAGCATAAAAAAATTATAGTGCTCGCATGCCACCGTTTTTTATAGATTATGTTTTCAGTAAAATTTCTTTTTAATGTGCGTACATGTGTTCTTTTAAAAACCTTAGACATGAAAATAACGGTAAGAACAAGAGCGGTAATAATCCACACCATCGGGTAACTTTGCCAAAGCATCTTAAAAGATATCACGGGGTCTTCTGCGAAATTAAGAGCGCTTGCGTTTATGCGTGTATGGTTGTAACTGAAATTTCCAAAATCTGCCCCGAAAAAAAATAACACTACAAGCGTAGTAATCGCGAGGTAGTAAGACCAGAGTCGTTTATTTTTTTCAGAATAAAAAGGCGAAAATTTTGGATAAACTGAAAGCACTGCAATGGGTAAGAGAATCATAGAGATCCATTTCGCATCAAAGCGAAAGCCAAGCCAGAAAGATGGCAACAATGATGAAACAGAAACAATAGATGGCTTAAATAAAAAAACGGTAGAAATTCTAAAAAGCGTAAATATAAAAACATAGATAAGCCATAATACAAATAGCCATTGAATTGTGAGGGGAACTGTTTTTGGTAATCTTGCTTTTATAATCATGGTGTAAAAAGCTCAAAGGTAACACCATTCAAACTCACTTTTTACTTTCTGTATTTCTTTTTGAATTATTAAACATCATATACCTGGCGGTCTCATAATAAGCCTGGGAAAGTGTTTTCATGGTTTCTTTATCTGCTTCAACAGCCGGCGATTGTGCTAATGTGCTGTCACTGCGGCTCGATCTGAAGTCTTCAGTACCGCTTAAGAGATTATGTACGTAGCAATAATCATCGGTTACGATGCCGATTTGTTTGATACCCGGATCAAATAAAAATGCAGCATTTCTAAAGCGGCTCAAAGGGTTTTGGATACTATCATGTAAATGAGCGGAATCAAATAAATTTCTGCCAAGCGCTGTGTTTGTAAAGGAAACATTTGCAAGCGCAGTTACTGAAGGAATTAAATCAATTTGTGAACACGTCCTGTGAATGCGCTGCGGAGTTAGTAATGCAGGTGAATAAAAAAGTAGCGGCACATGTTGGGTTGTTAAACCATCTATCTCCCAGGCTTTAGGAAACATGCCGCCTGCATCGCCCCTGATACCATGATCACCTACAAAAACAAAAATGGTATTATTAAAATATTTTTCTTTTTTGGCAGCTTCAATAAATGTTTTGAAACTAAAATCGGTGTACCGGAAAGCATTTAATTCGTCATTGCTTTGAAATCCAAATCTTTTTAAAGAATCAGTAGAATATTTTTCTAAATGAAACGCATCTTTATCTTCAGCAGGAATTGTATAGGGCCTGTGGTTATCTGCAGTTTGAATTACCGCAAAAAAAGGAAGGGTTTGATATTTTAAAACATCGTTGGCTGCAAGAAAAAGTCTTTTGTCGCTTATGCCCCAAACATCAATTTTTTTGGCATTATAACTATCTTCTTCAAAAAGGTGAAGACCGGTAATATTATTGGTAAGCAATCCGCGAATATTTGCCCAGCTTGTACTGCCACCGAGGAAATAAAATTTTTCATAACCGGTATAGTCATTAATGATGGTATGTTCATCAACTGCCGCAGGATTTCGGCTTGCCGTATTTGGATACTCCACATCAGGAATGCCCGTGATTACAGCCCACACACCGCGGGCGGTACCATAAGCCGGGGTAAAGCAACGGTCAAAAAATATGCCCTGGTTACACATCTCATTAAAGTATGGAGTTGTGTTTAATGGATTTCCCCACATGCTGCTTTTATATGCGCTGAAACTTTCACAGATTACAACAACGATGTTGGGTGTATTGGCAGATGGTGAAGGACTAAAAGCCCTTTTATAATTTAACGTGCTACTGTCAGGCTTTTCGATACCCAGATGTTGAGCCATTAAAGGATAATATTCTTTTACTTTTTTTATATCGTATGTTGAATTTCTGAATTGTAAAGTGCTGAGAAAACTCTGAACAGGATTTAAGGCGAGGTTTGCTTTGAAATCATCGTCAAAGGCAAACGCATCACTCCAGCGGAGAGGATATTGATTCAATCTTCCAAAAATTCCTAATGCCAGTAAAAATATAAACACATATCGAAGTATAATTTTGGTGATACCGTGTCCCCAAAATCTTGTTCGGTCAAATAAGTTAAACCACACATTTATTATCCACGATAAAAAAATCGCAGAAATAATTACCAAAATGAGCAACTTAAATACGGGGTATGTTTGCCAAACCATGCTCATGGAAATTTTTGCATCACCCGCATAATTTAGTACGCTCGCATTTAATCGTTGATGCAGGTAATCATAATGCTGAAAATCTACGGCATAAAGCAATCCAAGAAAAAGCGTGAAAATAAAAAAATAAACCTGGAAAATTATTTTTGAAGAACGGGTTAGAAAAGGACTACAGTTTCTTACAGATAACGCCCAAACAAAAAACAGTACAAATAATATCGATACAACGATTATTGCTGTTAACCCGATGTGATTATTTTTTAACAACAGTATTGTTATCGTCATTAATGCTAACGCAATGATGACCTTAAAAATATTTCCTGCGTTAAACCTTTTCTTGACATGCCGCAAAGAAAAACTGCCTGCCAGGAAAGGGATGAGAATAATTGCGCAAACTACCCTGAGATCATATCGAAAACCGAGCACTAAAGCCCTGGCGCTGTTTGAAAACGTATATTGAGATGGCCTGAAATGTAAAAAAAATACCAGCCGCAAAATAAACATACACACTAATAGAGTAATTCCGGTTGCAAACATCCATTTAATGAGGCGGGGAAAAGTTGCAATCTTCATGAAGCCGTTTGAATTTAAATAACAACAAAGTACATATTATTTCAAACCTAAAGCAAAAGTAAATATTTAGCCATTTATTTTTGCAATAGCTATTTTTGCAGGAATGACCTCCTTAGAAATTATGGCAGACATGTATATTCCTGAAGGAATAAAACGTCTTGACTATTTTTTATTTTCAAAACTCAATGGTGAGTGGCACAATCCTCTTTTTGATAAGGCGATTCCATTCATTCGTGAATCTTACCTGTGGCTTCCCTTTTATTTTTTTCTCATTTTATTTACAACTATAAATTTTAAAAAAAAAGGCTGGTACTGGGTCTTATTTTTTATCCTGAATGCCATGTTAAGCGATTTCATAAGCAGTACAATTATTAAACAAAATTTTATCAGGGTGCGCCCTTGCCATGATCCCGGCCTGGCGCACCAGGTGCGGTTTCTTGTAAGCTACTGCCCTGTGAGTTCCAGCTTTACGTCTTCGCATGCCGCTAATCATTTTGCCGCGGCAATGTTTATATTTACAACGTATAGAAAAGCGGTGAGCTCTTACTGGGCATATATTTTTTTATGGGCTTTCTTTATTTCTTATGCACAGGTGTATGTGGGAGTTCATTTTCCCCTCGATATTTTTTGCGGCGCAATTGTTGGCCTGGTTTTCGGATACATCCCTGCAAAAATTTTCAATAACAAAATTGGATTGGAAGGGAATTAAAAAATATTTATGATTGAATTTTTCATTTTATTCTTACTTATATTAATTAACGCCCTGCTGGTAATGAGTGAACTTGCGTTGCTGTCAGCTAAAAAAAACAGGCTTGAGGGTAGTGCTGCGAGAGGAGAATCCAATTCAAAAACGGTGCTGGAACTTAAAGAGAATCCGGACGTATTTTTATCAACAACACAAATTTACATTACACTCATTGCAATTTTAACGGGTGTTTACTCCGGTGAAAAATTTAGTTTTTATTTGCAGCCTTATATTGAGAAAATAAATTTCCTGCAACCCTATGCTGCCACTATTTCAACTGTATTTATTGTTATTCTCGTAACCTTTTTATCCATTCTTTTTGGTGAGCTTATTCCAAAAAGACTGGCAATTATGCGGCCGGAAAAAATTGCAAAGATTGCTGCGAAGCCCATCAAATTGCTTAGCCGTATTTCTTACCCGATCGTGTGGTTGCTCAGCACATTGAGCATTGGTTTTTTTAAGGTGCTTAATCTTAAACAACACAAGGATAACCAGGTTACCGAGGAAGAAATTAAGGCGATGATAAACGAGGGGAGCGAATTAGGAGCCATTGAAGAAGAAGAGAAAGACATTATTGAACGGGTATTTCACCTGGGTGACAGGAACATTACTTCGCTTATGACGCACCGAACTGATATTATGTGGTTTGAGATAAACGAGGAGCGAACATCGGTAAAAGAAAAAATAAGAGAGTCTCAACATTCGGTTTACCCTCTTTGCAATGACACTATCGACGACATTGCAGGAGTCGTGTATGTAAAAGACCTGTACCTGCATCCCGATGCACCCCTTTCTCAATTGGTGAGAAAGGCATTGTTTGTCCCTGAAAATAACTCCGCTTACCAGGTGCTTGAAAAAATAAAAGGAACAAAAATTCATTATGCTTTTATTGTTGATGAATATGGAAGCCTGCTGGGCATGATAACGGTAAAGGATATTCTAAAAGCAATTGTAGGTGAAATGCCCGAGGCAGAAGATGATGAATACACAATTGTGGAAAGAAAAGATGGAAGTTACCTTGTGGATGCACAAATTCAATACTATGATTTTCTTACATGGTTTGATAAAACTGTATGGATAAATGAGGGAGAGAATGAATTTGATACTCTTGCGGGATTTATTTTACACGAGCTCAAGCGCATTCCTTCGACCGGAGATACGTTTGAATGGCGCGGATTCACATTTGAAATAGCCGATATGGACGGCCAGCGAATAGATAAAATCATTGTAAGTATTTCAGATGAAATAAGAGAACAAATGGATTAAGGGTGGTTCCAAAAACTCTATGAAAGTATTGTAAATACTGTATGATTATTGCTATTAAGATAGAAAATTTTTTATGTCAAAGAAAATACGAGGATTATTTGATGAGCAAGATAAAATGGATCGCATCAGCAAACTT
>JBBSPK010000146.1:0-7943 GCA_038258875.1 Chitinophagales bacterium | reverse complement strand
TTATTTAGTTCCATCCATCCGGCAAATTGCAAAGGCTATCGAAGGGATATTTGTGATGGAAGACTGGCAGAACCTGGGTACCGACTACGATAAAACACTTATGGCGTGGCACCGGAATTTTAATAATAACTATGCAGAGTTAAAGGAAAATTATGATGAACGTTTTTACCGGATGTGGAATTATTATCTTCTTTTATCGGCAGGCAGCTTTCGTTCAAAAAGAAATTTATTATGGCAGGTAGTACTTTCCAAAAAAGGACGGCAGGGCGTTTATGAAGCATCGAGATGAAATATTTTTAATCCGGAATCTGCCAATTTAAATAAGGTGTTATCGTTTATAGGCCATCTCATAATTGCCAATGCCTTCGGCAATGTGTAAAAAAAATTCGGGAAACAAAAATACAATAACAGTCTTGTCGGTTCGGTAGGAAAAAATATTATTTCCTGCAATATTTACGTAAAGTTTTAGTTATGAAAACAAAATTCT
Organism: Chitinophagales bacterium; assembly: GCA_038258875.1. Classification (GTDB taxonomy): domain Bacteria; phylum Bacteroidota; class Bacteroidia; order Chitinophagales; family Chitinophagaceae; genus Ginsengibacter. The sequence goes on along the minus strand of JBBSPK010000146.1, from coordinate 7,456 downwards.
TTGGTGCACTCATCCTTATCAGCGCAAATGCGTTCTCCCAAAGTACTACTTCATCATCCGTAATGGATCCATTAAGCTTCGAGGTTATTCTCGATGATCCCTCAATGAAGGATGTAAGCATAAAAAAAGATGTTACTTTTTTGAAAGATGAGAAGGGTAGTTTAAACATGGATTTGTATGTGCCACCTAATGTCCGGGCAAATCAAAAACTCCCGGCAATCATTTTTCTAAATGCCATAGGTGACAGGGCAGGCGCAAGAAAAGTAAAGAACTGGGGTATATACACGAGCTGGCCTCGATTAATGGCCACAAAGGGCTATGTGGGCATATCAATGGATGCCGACGCAAGCCGCATACAGGAATCAATACAGGCCATATTCGATTTTATAGATAAGAAAGGAAGTGCCTACAATATTGATAAGGATAAATTGGGCGTTTACGCAGCCTCCGCCAATGTCACCGAATCATTTACATACCTTATGAAAAATAATGCATACCCCGGTATTAAAGCTGCCGTATTGTATTATGGGGGTCAGCCGGCCGGCCCGTACAGGAAAGATCTGCCCGTGTTTTTTGTGATATCGGAAGGAGATGTTCAAAGAAATGGCTACACGACTTTATGGAATGAAGTATTAAAAAATAATGCGCCGTGGACGATTAAAATGGGAACCGGTATGCCGCACGCTTTTGATGCCTATACCGATAATGATGAAGCAAGAAAAATTGTGAAAGAAACAATTTCATTCTGGAAAAATTATTTGGACCCTGTTCCTGCTCCATCATGGCCTCATTCAAAAGCGAGGGAGGCTCTTGCACTTTTAAGAACAGAACCTCAAAAAGCAATTCCATTATTAAAATCTTTGGCTGACGAAAACCCCGGTGATGCATTGACGCTTTCATTTTACGCTGCTACTTTACACGACGCAAAACGAGATAACGAAGCAGAAATCGTTTACAAAAAACTCCTGGCTATAGAACCGGGGAATCTTATAGCCCTGCTAAGTATGTCGAACATAAAGTTTGGACAAAACGATGATGAGGCTGGAAAAAAATATCTTACCGAAGCCGAGAATACGGGTTTGATGACAGCAGGTAATTATGGAGGGGTAGGGTATAATTTGATAGTGCTGAACAGAAATAAAGAGGCGGCCAGGTATTATGAAAAGGCTGTAGCCCTGGAACCCAACAGCCGTGATTATTATAACCTCGCTTGTGCATACGCAAAAGACAAGGAAACGGATAAAGCAATGAATGCGCTGGAAAAATCCATACAACTTGGTACAGTATCAAAAAATCAAATTTTAAATGATACCGATTTGGATTCCCTAAGATCTGATAGCCGGTATAAAGCTTTGTTGGAGAAATTAAGTAATAACTAAGAGGCCAAATATTACGGAATGATAATTAAACATTGCTCAATACTCCATAATCTCTATACTTTTAAAATCCATGGGATGACTATTTGATTGGAGGGAAATATAGCCATCCTTCACTGCGTCATTTCCATGGACGATAAATTTTTGGGCAAATTTATTTGCTGAGTCGTACCGTGGGTTTTCAAATTGCAGTATTTGTTCCTCATTTACAAAATGAGTAATCTTTCCATTAGTCACCTCGATTTCAGCGGTGACCCATTGGTCACCATGAAACGTTCTTTTTACTGCTGGTGGCATGCAATAAGATGAATTTCTTTTTCCATCAATTTCCACATACATTCCTGAAGCGCATATTTCGCCGGTAGGACGGTCATCTTTACCATTACCGCCGAGCAAATTATATTCCAGGCAAACGGGAAACGGCTGTTCCAACTCAATTGTTTCCGGGGGCTGGCAATGATACTGGATACCACCATCCCTGTATCCCCACGAAGGTGCACCTGGTGCGGTGTTGCCCGTAAACCTGTAAACAACCTTCAGCCGGTAATTAGTAAATTTCTTATCATAATACAAAGCACCGAACCTGTTATTAAAACTATCGTATTGATCATACCGGGTGCCCAATATTCCATCCTGTACACGGAATGTATTACCAAAATTTTCACCTAATTTATAACCTGCAATTTTTGGTTTCCACCCATCGAGATTTTTTCCATTAAAAAGAATGGTACAGTTTTTAGGATTATGCTGAGCGGAAATTTTTTGCTGGTTATTTGTGTGCAAAAATGAGAAGGTAACCAGCAGGAATAAATATTTCATGAAATAAGTTTTGTTGAAGAAAGTTAAATTAAAAATGTGTTCTAACAGTGTGATAGTTTTAAATGCGTGAGTAAAATTCTCTTCACTGGTGCCGGCTGGTCAAAGAGACTTAAAATTTGCATAAACTTTATCAAGAAGTCAATTAGTGGACGAATATTAAATAACTTTAAGAAAACAATTTGTATGCAAAATAAAGTACTAAAGTTGTTTATTACATTCGCCGTATTATTTTCAGTAAAGGGCTTTTCTCAAACTACTGAAAAATCAGAGCATCCATTATTAGACAAGTATTATCCACAGGCAAAAAGTGTTGACACAAATAAAACAGTAACTAGTCAAATAAATACGGTCCCGCTGGCCAGTCCTGTCTCAAAAACAAAACCTATATCTCAAACAAATATTGCACCGCAGGCAAATCTCACGTCTCAAACAATACCTGCTCCCGTTGTGTCAGATACGACCATAGATATTAAGCCGGTTGTTACTGTCAAGGCGGTTCAGGCGACAGTAGTACCACGGGCTCAGCCAAAGCCGGCGGAGCCGCTTTACATGGATACCAGGTTAGGAAGCAGTACTCCACAATATGATACATGGGAGAAAAATAGTAACGGCGCCGGATCTGTTACAACGAGTCCGAAATAGATGATTTAGCATTTAATTGCAAAAAAAATTCGTGTAAAAAATTGTAAAGAAAAAACGATTTTTTTTAAAACGAGACGTCTTATTTAGGGCAATCTAATTTCTTTCTTAAATAATTTAGGTACAATTATTGAATTTATTGAGTTACAAGTTAAAAGAACAAAATCCTGTTTAAGAATCTTACTAATCAGCTAAAAAATTAAAACCGTAAAAAACATAAAAATGGATACACTACAAAATGAAAATCTTACAGGTATTAATCGTGAAGGGACTCATCCCAACGTACCATTAAAATACCTGACTGCTACTTCAATCATAGGTGATAAAGTGCATAATGAAAAAGATGAACACATGGGTAAAATAGTAGATATTATGATTGATATTACCTCTGGGAAAATTGAATATGTTGTAATCGAATTCGGTGGTTTTCTCACGATTGGCGAAAAATATTTTGCAATACCATTCCGGCTGCTAAAAGTAGATCCGGCAAAAAAATCATTTCTATTTAATCAACCGAGAGAAATGCTTGAAAAAGCACCTGGGTTTGATATGAATCATTGGCCGGAAACAAATCTTCATGGGGAGGAAACTTATTGGAGTTTTGTGTAACAGAGCTAATCCTGAAGTTTTCTTTACTTTTTGAGGACTGCAGCAAAGTCTAGCGGCGAACGCAACACCAGCCTAAATGTTTTTTAAATTTTTGCACATTTTGGGATAAATAAAAAAGACGACACATAGTGCATCGTCTTTTTTATTTATCAATAAGTTTTACTGTTCTATCTTAAACTCTATGGGAAGAGTCATACCTACTTTTACGGGTTTTCCTTTCACAGTACCCGGAGTCCAGTCAGGCATTGATGATACCACGCGGGCCGCTTCCTCATCAAGGCCATCGCCCAATTTTGTACCCACACTATGTACGTCGGTAACCTTACCTTTTTCATCCACGGTAAATTTAATACTAACTTTTCCTTCTTTACTATCATCAAGAGCAGGTTGAGGATACTCAATATGATTGTTAATATAATTTTCAATTGCGCTCATGCCACCATTATAAGAAGGTACTACCTCTGCATTTGCGTACACACCAGATTTATCCATTGTATATTTCGGATTTTTAACGGCGGGTTCTATTTCAACAGTTGCCTTTAATTTTTTCTTTGCTGTTGTGGAGGCCATATTGTTATTCATGGAAGTATCTGCCATCGCTGATGCAGAATCTGCCGACGCATTTCCTGTTTCTGAAGAACTGCCTGATTGATCAGTGCAGGCCATAAAACATACTGAAGTGGACAAAGCCAAAAGAGTTGTTTTAAAAATTCTGTGATTCATATATAAAGTTTTTGATGAATAAATTAAAAGAACGTTTGTTCAAAGAAGATGCCACAAACTTGTTTTGACTTTAAACAAATGGCAACGGCATAGCAATTAGCCTTAGCGGGTTCTCTATAGGGTGGGCATTGCGCTATCAAAAGCCTTCAAGCTATTACGTTTGCCTGAATGCCGCCGAAAAATCGACAATCATTGCTGTTATTTTCATTTAGCTATTTCTTTTCTTGCGCTGGTGATGCGGGGAGTGAGATAAAAGGAATTGGGTATCCCCAATTGGGAACTATCTATTTTTTTTATATGAAAAACCGGATATGTTTATTCTAAATATTCTTACAGTTCTCAAATGATTGTCGTAATGCACCCCGTGAATTGGCGGATTTACACACCTTTGATTATAATTATTGAAATTAATTTTACTATATTTTATTAACTTAAAATACTTTAAAATGAGCAAGCTTGATAAACAATTTATTGCGACACTGCAAAAAAGCCCTGGCAAAGGTGGATTGACTTATGTAACCTGGCCCGGCTCAGTTGATTTTTTTAAAACCCGTGGGCTTGTTAAGGTGAAAGGTACTATTGACGGGCATCCGTTTCAAAGTTCATTCATGGCACTGGGTGATGGCACGCATAAACTACCGGTGAAGGCGCATATTAGAAAAATAATAAAAAAAGAAAGAGGGGATAGCATCACCGTGGTTTTGAAAGAACGTTTGGAAGATTAAGAATTATTTTTTTTTGCCGGGCTCCAACCTGCAAACAGGTAGTTGCTTTCTACAAGAAATTGCGTAGCAAAAAAATTATTGTGAACATAGTTATCACCGCAAGTATAATTAAAATTACGTCAGGGTATTCCTGGATTTTTTTTATCAGTGACAAAATTGGATTATTATTATTATTTTTCTAATTTATATAAAATAATGATGATACGCAAGTGAAGCCCTGTTCCCATGGCACTTATCTTAATTTTTTTTGATCTAAATGGCCGGGCGGAAAATGTTTGTTTCCTTAGGTGAAAAATAATCTAAAGTAAAAGGAGGGCCTTACCAGTTCTTTTTTCATGTCTAAGTTATTAAGCATGGCGCTCAACAGCATTTGAACCGATTTGTTTTTATTGGCTTTCTTCACGACGAAGTTAATAATTGAAGCATGGCGAAAAAGCTTCTGCATGGAATGACCAAACCTGAATTCATTCCACATTTTTTGATAGATTTCTTTATCGTACCGGAGGTTAAAATCGGCATCATATTTACTTTGTTTAATGGCTTTTAGCACGTGGCTTGCTGCTATGCGGCCGCTTCTTATTGCGTTGGCAATACCTTCGCCGGTAAATGGATCTATCAGTGAAGCTGCGTCTCCTAAAAGTAAAAATCGGGTACCCGAAATCGATCGCTTCTTCGAACCAAGCGGAAGTCCGTATCCCTGGATATTGTCCAATGGTATGGAATCTTTGAAGCGCTCTTTTAGATTTGGATGGGTTTGTATTATCTTTTCCAAATGCTCTTTTAGATTAATTTTATTTTTGCTTATTGCACTGGAAAGCATCCCCAATCCTACATTTGCCTGGTTATTTGGCAATGGAAAAATCCAAAAATACCCTGGAAGAATGCCTTTGTAAAAATGCAACTCAATATGGTTTTCAGGATGAAAGCCTCCAACATTTCCATAGTATTGTCTCACACCTCCGCAATAGTGTTTTTTTTCCACTTTATTTTCCGTAAGCCTTTTATTGAGTATGGATTGTGCACCGTCTGCACCAAGAGCAATTTTAGCCTCAAAAGCTGAAGCAGCAGTTCGCAATGAAATTGTATCCTCAGAAGTAACGACATCCGTTACTTTGTGATTTTGAAATATTTCTACGTCGGATAATTTAATGGTTTCTGAAAAAAAGAAGTTATCAAAATCCAGGCGCCGGGCAATAAAACCTCCTCCAAATTTTTCTTTTGGAACAGTGAATTTAATGTCCAATAGTTTATTATCTGGTGTAAAAAATCGAACACCGTTAGAAACAACTTTGTTGGTGAATTGTTGTAGTTTGTCGGTGAGGCCTTCGTCCAATAAATGAAATTGTTTGGTAACATCAGCTCCAAAAGCATCTCCGCAAATCTTATCACGCGGGAAGGTATCTTTTTCAAGAATGGCTATTTTTAACCCTTTTCCCGAAAGCATGTAGGCAGCTGCACAGCCAGCAGGGCCGGCTCCCACAATCACTACATCAAATTTTCGTACTTCAATATTCAAAACCGAAAGCTACAAAATTATTCTTGCGGTGGCCATTGTATTGCGTCGGTATTAATTGTGATAACAAAACGTTCTTTAGGAATTGCATTATACATTTAATTTTTTTTCTTCCAGCATCTTAAGTAACTCATCCATTTTTAGCTGTAGTCTCATTATTTCCGCCTGAGCCTTAAGATTTACCTGGTATTCTATTTCTGATCTTATTCTGTCCTGTTCCGCAAGACCCCGCTGACTGGTAAGTACAAGAATTGTAAACAAAAAAGACGTAAGAGTGAGTATAAAACCCAAAAAGAAAAAAGTTGGCGGGTTATCTGCAAGGCTAACAGCAGCCCTGTAAAGCTTATGATGATACCACGTTTGGAACCCAATCCAGCTTGCAAGGAAAATGACTGCAAAAATGAGAAAGCGACTGCTGGATACAAACCTGGCGGCCTTATCAACAAACTTTCGAAACGAAGCCGGCTGTTGAGGCGGGGTATACGTGCCGATCATTTGTTGTCGCATATTTACTGAAGTAGTTCGAAGCCTGTCGACAAGTATTGCAAGTAAAGTGCGGGAAAACTGAGGATGCTTATCGAGGTAACCATAAAAAGTGGCCCGGCTTATCGTAAGTACAGTTGTATCTTTCACCGTACGCACCGTTGCAGAATGTGGTCCGCTATCAAGCAACGATAGCTCTCCAAAGAAAGTCCCTTCACCCTGCGTACCCAAGATGAGTTCCTTGCCATCCGAAGTGGTGTAGCTGATGCGAACTTCTCCCTTTTCAATTACATACAGTTTATCTCCCGGCTCATCCATCCAGATGATAACAGTATTAGCCTCATATTTTTCTGTTTGCAATTGCTTCAATAGATCCTGTAATTCTTCCGGGTTGAGCGTCGCAAACAGCGGTATTTCTCTCAGTATTTCCGGCGTCATAATTTCTTTTTTTAGATGATGTTCGCCTTACAGGAATAAATAATTATTAAAGGTATGATATGAGATGGTTAGATGGAATAAATCTTAACGTATAAATCACGACAGTCTCAAATGTTCTATTGGTTCGGTCA
>JBBSPK010000145.1:0-8038 GCA_038258875.1 Chitinophagales bacterium | reverse complement strand
ATATTTCGCTTACTGATTCTATTATCAAATTTGGCATTACTGAAAAAGGAAAACCGGACGGCGAAAAATCAGAAATAAAAATTGATAAAGATGGAGGACGCATACAATCATCTGATGGAAAAGTGGAATTGATTTTTCCCGCAGGGGCTGTAACAAAAAAAACAAACATCTCCATTCAGCCCGTGACAAACTTTGCTTCGAACTCAAGCGGCAAAGCTTACCTGATGGAGCCGTCGGGCATTATTTTTCAACAACCGGTACAAATTATTTTTCATTATAAAGAAACTGACACAGATGGAAGTGTTTCGGATTTAATGGGCATTGCAATGCAGAATGACAAAGGCCTTTGGAGTCCCGTGCATAAAGTGGTATTAGATACAGTTTCTAAAACCATTAAAGCCGATATACAACATTTTAGTTCTTATGTTAATTATATGTGGTCTAAGCTTAAGCCAGTTTCAGCAAAAGTAAAGGTGAATGGAAGCCTAAGGTTACAAATAGTCACTTTCGCACCGCCTGAGGAATTGGCGGATAATGAATTGTTAGAGCCACTCACAAAAACTGATAATGAAACCCCGCAGGTATGGAGTGTAAATAATATTGCAAAAGGAAATAGTACTGTTGGCTTTATTTCAGCTTCCCAAAATAATTCTGCAATTTACCAGGCGCCATCACAAGTACCAGACCAAAATCCTGTAGTTGTCACTGTTGAACATTCATTTTCTTCTTCTGTAAAAAATTTAAATAATATCAGGTTGGTAAGTAACATTTTAGTTTACGGTGATGCATGGGAAGTGAAAATGGTAAGTGAAGTAAAAGGTGGTTCTTCAAAATCATGGGGTGGTGTGGTAACCAATACCGATAAAGGTAGTTTCATTGTATCCCTGGAAAAAAATAAGCTTGCTGTAATTGACATTAAAAACAATCTTGAAACAACGACGGACAATTGCAGTAAAATAATTTTAAACCCAAATACCTGCACGGGTATTATTCACATCACCGGCATCAAAGAAGTAAGAGTAACGCCTGGCCAGCCCAATCCGGTTATTGAGATTGCATTTATACAAAGGCCTTCTGAATTTACTAAAGTTCAATACACATGCCCGCCGCCGCCGGGGTATAAGGGAGGAGCTGCCTTTGGCGCAATATCTTCTTTTCCACAAATACCCGCCTTTCCTATGTACATAAAATTTACGGCTAAAGATGGAGAACAAACACTTCAGCAAATTGGAAAACCTGGAGACGACCTTTTTCTAAAGATTACCGCGAGAAAAATTAATGACGAATAATGGATGAAGTCACTATCTAACTTTTTCATTTTGTGTGGTCTGCAAAATAATAGGCGCAATATACCCGGTTTTCATTTTTTAAAGTAATCAGAAACACATTGGGTTCATTCCAAGTTGTTGCAGTTGTGTGCCGTAGGCACTACCTGTTTTTAGAAAAAATATTTTCACATTTGTGTCTTGCCACGTGGCTACCCTATAATAGTGGCGTACCTACGGCACGCGGGAAAATTTTAGAATTGCAATTGCTACAAAAAGGAAGCCCCTAATGGGGCAAAAATTGCTGCGACAATTTGGAATGCACCCACAACATTTCCTTTGCAGTCATCTCTCACCCTTTCAGGTGATTTTGTAAAATTGAAGCAGAATCACTGTTTCAGGGGATTGTAGCTGGTTGTGCATTCTCTATTTTTGATTTCATATCCGCTTCTAAACACAAACCCGCAGAAAATTATTTCAAAATAAGAAAGTAAAATTTTTAAATTTTTTTTCGATGAAAAAAATTACGCTTCTCTCCTTAATAGTTTTTACATGTATGTATCTACCATCCGTGGCTCAAACGAAATCAAAAAGGCCTGTACCGAAATATGATACTATCATAAGGAGGCATGTTGTAAAGCCACTTGTAAAACCCGTGGAAAAAAAAGAAATTGTAATTCCAGCACCCGAGTTTATTAACCAACCATATTATTATGATAAAGATGACAACCGCCTGGTAAAATTAGAAAATACAACAGCACAACTTATTTCAAAAAAGAAAACACTGGGATTAAAGGGCACCAAACAATTTTTAAGCATGGAAGATGGATCTTCAAAAACAAGATTTACTGCAAAAAATAATATCAACTTCTTTATTAAAACTACCGGTGATGTAATAGACCTTACTTCTTATATAAGATTATACAGGTTTGTCCCTGCAAATCAAAAGCGCGAAGTAACCATCACATCGAAAGAAGGATTACTCAATAATAACGAGGAAGGAAATGGAAAGCTGATAGGCTTTAGTGTTAAGCCTGTTTCCAAAGACAATTATATGATTCAGTTTAATGATACTATGGAAGCCGGGGAGTATGGATTTGTGTGGGTAAAAAATATGGAGCAAAAAGAATTCAGTGTATTTGCTTTTGGTATTGACTGGAAAAATATTGATTAGCCTCTTCATAAATGAAGAAGGAAAAGAGAGAGTCAAACTTTTGTTCTATTGGATAGTTCGAAAAATTAAACCTAAAAAAAATAAAATGAAAAAAATTATCTTTTGCCTGCTGCTTATTTTGCCTTGTCACATATTTGGGCAAATCGGTATAAAAGCCGGCCTCAACTTTGCAAATGTTACCAACGCATCATCTATTAACACCAGCAGCCGTACCGGCTTTCATGCTGGAATATTGTTGGCGCCTCCTTCTGCAAAAATTTTTGGATTCCGGACTGAGTTTACGTATTCGAAGCAGGGATATGATTATAAATCTGAAACAAATACCGGAACCGTTGACCTTGATTACATTGTATCTTCTAATCTCACCTGTATCAACATTACCAAATATTTTCAAATTCAATTAGGCGCTCAAACAGCATTTTTAATTAATGCCAAAGCGGACAGTAGCAATAATGATGCAAGTGGGGGCGGGGTGCCAAAGCCTTATGGTAAAGTATTAGACTATTACAATCGGTTCGATTATGGTTTTGCAGGCGGCATTGAAATACATCCTGTCGGCGGATTATTAGTTGGTGCAAGAATGAATATTAGTTTGGGGAAATTATATAAAGATGCGCAAAACGGCCAGGCCCCATCGTTCTCCGGCGTGGATCTCAAAAAGAATGTGTTCCAGATTTTCGCAGGGTGGCGCTTTGGCAAACAAGTTTCATCACCAAAAAAACAACAGCAACAATGAAAAAATTTTTAATAGCCTTGTCTTTTATGTATGTGTATAATCTCGCATGTGCACAGGAATATCCTGAACCAGAGTTCAGCAATGAAGTATATTACCTGAAGAAGGATACAGCGTACTCAGCGATCAGGCTGGAAAAAGAATCTTCCAAAATGGAAGCCAAAACTAAAATGGGTGGCCTCGGCGGAATGGAAAATGGTTATACCATTGATGACACAAAATCGACGGTGCGTATCGGCCGCGGAAAAAATTTATCCTTTGTATTTTCCAACGGAACTACTGTAAAAGTTGCTTCGCCACAAGCAGATTCTTTAATGAACGCCAATGGCATGGATCCTAATATGATGCAAAGCATGATGAGCAGCATCAATAATCCTTTGGACAATATTATACTTTACAAACTGGAAAGTGAAAAAGGACAAAGAAAAATTTTAATGCAAAAAAGTGGCGGAGCCTTTGCCCCTAATAGTAAGAAAATAAAGTCAAGTGAAAAATACACCTTCAGTGTTAAAAAAATAAGAGAAGGATATTCTGAGCTGGTAATAGATAAAGCTTTACCGAAAGGAGAATATGCATTTAGCGTAATGAATGTTGGAATGAGTGGTATGGCAGGAGATGTGATATTGTTTGCTTTTGGTATTGATTGAAGGCAGCTCACGGCGCTTAACATTTTTCCATTTTTCCGATTAAAAAATAAATATCGAATACTATAAAATTTGAAACAGTCTTAATTTTTTCCCGGCTCCTAAAACTTATATCATGCTAAAATCTTTACCAACATTTGGCAAATCAACTTTTTCATTTCTTTTTTTGATTACCATAAATGCAACAGCTCAACCAACCGTTAGTTCTTTTACTCCTGCCACCGGAACCGTGGGAACCAACGTAATAATTTCAGGCAATAACTTTAATGCGGTGTATGCAAGTCACATTGTATATTTTGGAGCAGTAAGGGCGACCGTTATTGGCGGTACAGCTACCAGCCTCACTGTAATTGTTCCTCCAGGCGTTACATACCAACCCATTTCTGTGCTTGATGGTACTACCGGCCTGACCGGCTATTCTTCAAAACCATTTATCCCTACTTTTACCAATCCTTTTGGCACGGGTATACCTGTTAATTTTTATAAACCTAAAGTTGATTTTGGGACCGCAAATAGTCCCGTCTCTGTTGCAATCGGGGATTTAGATGGAGATGGCAAACCAGATCTTGTGGTTGCTAATGTAAATTCAAATAACATATCTGTACTTCGCAATATCTCCATGCCTGGAAGCATCAATGCATCATCGTTTGCCGCCAAAGTTGACTTTGCTTCGGGTAATTTTACCAGTTATGTAACCATCGCAGATGTTGACGGAGATGGCCATTCGGACCTGGTGGTGGTTAACAATAATAATATATCAGTACTGCGCAATAGTGCAACCACAGGCACTATTGACGCATCCTCTTTCGAGGCTAAAGTAGATTTTGACCTGGTTTTTACCGGCCCTGTAGCGGTTGCAATCGGCGATCTGGATGGTGACGGGAAACCTGACATGGCAGCTGCTAATTCATCTGCTAATTCTGTATCGGTATTACGCAATACCTCAACACCTGGTAGCATCAGTATGGCTGCCAAAGTTGACTTTACGGCGGGAAATACTCCTTTCTTTATTTCTATTAGTGACCTGGATGGGGATGGTAAGCGTGACATGGTGGTTGCTAATGCTGCAGCGCTTACGAATACCGTATCGGTGCTGCGAAATACTTCCACTGCCGGAACTATTACTTCCTCTTCATTTGCTGCTAAAGTACCCTTTACTACCGGGCCTATTCCCCGCTCCGTCTCTATCGGGGATGTAGATGGAGATAATAAGCCTGAACTCGTGGTTGCTAATTCAGAAGCTACCAATACAACTTTATCAGTATTGCGTAACATTTCTACCTCCGGCAATATAACTGCATCTTCTTTTGACGTCAAAACTGACTTCACCACCGGTATAAGTCCTTACCAGGTTACCCTTGGTGATGCTGATGGAGATGGCAAGGCAGACATGGTGGTCGCAAATCAAAACTCTAATACCATATCGGTATTACGCAATACATCTGCACCAGGCAGTATTAGTGCTGCCGCAAAGGTTGATTTTGCTACAGGCAATTCCCCTCGTTCAATTGCCATTGGCGATTTAGATGGCGATGGAATTCCGGAAATCGTCGCAGGAAATTTTAGTTCAAACTCGGTTTCAATTTTTCAAATTGATCTCTCTTCATTACCAGTTAATCTTACTAACGTTAAAGCTTACCAGAAAAACAAGGGTGTTTTGATAGAATGGACGGCGGAGCAGGAAAGCAATATAGACAGGTATGAAGTTGAGAGATCACAGAACGGACAACAATTCATAAAACTCGGAACTGTTCAGGCAGCAGGCAATAGCAGCACTGCTATTAAGTATAACCTGTTTGATGCTACTCCTTTGGAAGGAATAAGCTTTTACCGTATAAAAATAGTTGAGCCAGCGCATACCACTTATAGCCATGCAATAAAAGTAAACATCACCAATCGCTCTTTAAACGCAATAACCATCATGCCCAATCCGGTTAATGGCAATACCATTGCTTTGCAAGTAAACCTGCCAAAAGGAAATTATTTTATAGGGGTAACTAATAAGCTTGGCCAGCTAATATTATCCAAAAACATACAACATGCAGGTGGTTCAACAACTGAAAAAATGGAATTTTCAAAAGCGCTTGTTGGTGGAATTTATCAGCTAAGAATATCCGGGGAAGGTATTGACATTATCCGCCAGGTAATAAAAAACTAAACTCCCTGATAAATAATTATGAGCGCCGCCAATAAAAATACATCAACATGCAAATAATAAATTTTAAAACTGCTCGAGTTTGCTAAAGAAAAAATCTCCTTCAATTTTTGCGTTGTCATCGCTATCACTTCCGTGAATAGCATTTTCACCTATAGACGCTGCAAATAATTTTCTTATGGTTCCTTCTTCCGCCTGGGCAGGATTGGTAGCGCCAATTAATTTCCTGAATTCCTCTACTGCATTTTCTTTTTCAAGAATCGCAGCAGTAACAGGACCTCTGCTCATAAATTCAACAAGCTCACCATAAAAGGGGCGCTCCTTATGTACTTCATAAAATTCCCCTGCTTTTGCCGCTGAGATATGTGTCATCTTCATTGCAACAATACGAAAACCTGCCTCGTTTATTTTTTGTAAAATCGCCCCGGTGTGGCCTTTCTCTGTTGCGTCAGGCTTAATTATTGTAAATGTTCTGTTAGTCATCTTCTTTTTTTTGGATGGCAAAGCTAATGAAAAAAAATTCGACCGGCTAACGATTGCCGGTTGCATAAAGGTTTGCAAACCTATATATTAATTGTATATCTGCGCAACTATTGGGTGTTGTGCAAAATAAAATTCCCTTAAAATTCAGGTAGTTTTAATGAACTGGTATGGTTTTGATTTCAATATATTTCCTTACTCAATACAGACTCAAAAAAATAATCTATTATTGCGCAAATAATGAAGGCTGTACTTGAAATATTACCGGTTGATCTTGATTCACGTAAGTGTATATTATTGCTTGAAATAAGCGACCATGGATTTTCTTATGCCATAAAAAACGACGAGGATAATATTTATATAGCTGTCGCTGTTTTTCATTATGATAACAGTAACGGGGAGGGTACACACGATAGCCTGCTGGAGGGATTGCAACACCAACCTGTACTATCCGGTAATTTTAAAAAAATATATATCCTGTACTCTTCTGAACAAAGTGTGCTCATTCCATTTTCTTTATACAGTTCCCAGGAAAATACAAACGTTTTAAATCTCATTCATGGTGACCTTGAGGGAAATAATAATAACAAGATTTTCGCAGATATGGTTACAGCAAAAGGGATTTATAATGCTTACCGTGTGCCCGAAGCAATCGCCGGTGTGATAAAATCCCGGTTTCCCGATGCATTAAATATTCATCAATACTCCGTTTTATTGAAACAGGCAACGGGAGGGGAGAGCCATCTACGGGTTATTTTTTATCCAAAAAAACTAATTGTGGTGCTTAATAAAGAAGGTAGCACACAATTCATAAATACTTTTTCGTTCGATGCCGCGGAAGATGTGTCTTACATTTTACTGAATACATGTAAACAATTTGAAGTTGAAAATATACCGGTTGAGATAAGCGGATTAATAGAAATGAATTCGGCTTTGTATAAAGAGATTTATAAATATTTTACCAATGTAACACTTGCCGGGCTTCCGGGTGGGTGTAATTATTCTGAAGAAATTAGCCGCCAGCCTGCTCATTATTTTAGCCATATTTTTGCAGTTGATTCATGCGAATAGTTACCGGAAAATATGGAGGCCGTAAAATTAATCCTCCGGCCAAAATGCCTCATACACGCCCCACCACAGATGTTGCCAAGGAAGGCCTGTTTAATATAATTGAAAACAATATTTCTATACAGGGATTAAAAACGCTTGACATTTTTGGGGGAACCGGAAGCATTAGCTATGAACTTGCTTCGAGAGGAGCAGCCGATCTTACTATTATTGAAAAGGACCCAAAAATGTATGAATTCATAAAAAAAACAATTACCAATTTACAGATTGAAAATTGTAGGGTTATTAAAATGGATGTGTTTCGTTTTTTAGAGACGACCGCAGATACATACGATTTTATTTTTGCAGGGCCTCCTTATGCTTTAATAAATATTGATGACCTGCCGGTAGTAATAAGACAAAAAAAATTATTAAATCCTGGTGGCTGGTTTGTTCTGGAGCATACACCCGCTAATAATTATGAAAAAGAAATTTTATTTAAAACATCGAGAAATTATGGAACCACTGTTTTCTCAATTT
>JBBSPK010000144.1:0-8042 GCA_038258875.1 Chitinophagales bacterium | reverse complement strand
TGACAATAAATATTTTGACGTAGTTACAGAATATGCAAAAAATAATGAAGAAGATATTTGTATAAAAATCACTATTCACAACCGGGCTCTGGAAGATGCTCCTGTTACTGCATTACCTACTTTATGGTTTCGGAATTTATGGAGTTTTGGCGCCACCAAACACAGACCCGGTATTGAAGAAGATGCCGATAATACTGATTGGGGCCAGGTAAAAGCACACCATCATTCCTTAGGTGACTATTACTTTTATTTTGACAAACCTGAAAGAAATTTATTCACCGAAAATGAAACCAACATAGAAAAACTTTACGGACAACCTAATGTTTCTCCTTTTGTAAAAGACACCTTTCACACTGCGGTTATTCATAACAGTTATGAAATTTTTGAAGAGAAAAAAAGCGGAACTAAATTTTCTCCGTTGTACAAGTTTGAAGTAAAAGCACAAGCATCAATAACCATACAATTACGTTTGGCCAAAGAAGTTTTAGAAACGCCATTCAATCATTTTTTTGAAGAAATCTTTGTTCAGCGTATTCTTGAAACAAATGATTTTTATAAAGGGATTTCCGAAGCAAAAGATGAAGACGAAAGAAATATCCAGCGCCAGGCATTTGCCGGAATGTTGTGGAGCAAACAATATTTTAATATAGACATTCCCCAATGGCTTAATGGTGATACGGGGCAGCCGCTTCCTCCAATAAGAAGAAAAACAGGACGCAACCACGATTGGCAAACGCTCAACAATGCAGACATTATTTCCATGCCCGACAAATGGGAGTATCCCTGGTATGCATCCTGGGATCTTGCATTTCACTGTGTACCTCTTGCCATGTTAGATGCAGAGTTTGCCAAAGAACAACTCATATTATTATTAAGAGAATGGTACATGAATCCAAAAGGGCAAATACCGGCTTACGAATGGTCTTTTGGAGATGTAAACCCTCCCGTGCATGCATGGAGTTGTCTCCAGGTGTTTAATATAGACCGGCAAAAAACAGGTGTGGCGGATTATAAATTTTTAGAAAAAGTATTCCATAAATTATTACTCAATTTTACCTGGTGGGTAAATCGTAAAGATTATAAAGGCAATAATGTTTTTGAAGGTGGCTTTTTAGGATTGGATAATATTGGGGTGTTTGATAGAAGCAGCGCTTTACCGGGCGGTGGTGTGTTAGAGCAGGCGGATGGCACCGCCTGGATGGCCTTATATAGTTTAAATATGCTTGAAATAGCGCTGGAACTTACACAGTACAATAATGCTTATGAAGATGTGGCTACCAAATTTTTTGAACACTTTGTTTATATCGCCGATTCGCTAAACCGGATTGGCGAGGACTGGACAGGATCCTGGGATGAAGAACAGGGTTTTTTCTATGATGTGCTTTCCATGCCAGGTGGCAGCTATATCCCTGTTAAAGTGAGATCTCTTGTTGGCCTGATTTCATTGTTTGGTATCCTTGTTATTAAAAAAGAAATGCTGGAAAAAACTCCCGATTTTTACCAAAGGCTGAAATGGTTCCGCCGCTACAGACAGAAAAATGATCAATACCTTGTAATTGAGGACCTCAAGGAAAATGACGATATACTATTGTCATTAGTGCCACGTAAAAGGTTAGAAAGAATGATGGGCGCCTTATTGGACGAAAAAGAATTTTTGTCGCCCGGTGGCATACGCTCTCTTTCAAAAATTCACGAGACTCCTTATAAAATAGATATCAGTGGGCAAGAGTTGGGACTAATTTATCAGCCCGGTGAATCCACCTCATCTTTATTTGGCGGTAACTCTAACTGGAGGGGCCCTATTTGGATGCCAATGAATTACCTGCTGGTATTATCATTAAAAAAATACTGCGATTATTACAGGGGGCAATGTAAGGTAGCCTTCCCGGCTGGTTCGGATAATATTATTTCTTTATCCATGGCTAGTTCTAAATTGGCTGAAAGGCTTATTTCTATTTTCAAAAAAGACGAATACGGGAATCGATTGGTTCACAATAATATTTCTGAGTATCAGAATGATCCGCATTTCAAAGACCTGGTTTTGTTTTATGAATATTTCCATGGTGATAATTGCAGAGGTGTTGGTGCATCACACCAAACGGGATGGACAGGCATTGTGGCTGAATTGATAAATAGGGCGGCCAATAATTAATACCGTTCTTTACATAGAATTTAACAGCTTCCTTTAACTGAAAATACCGGGAATTTTATAGAATCAGAATGGTATTTGTCAGGTATCCTAAAATTGAACGACTATTACAATAAATAAATGATTGATTAACTGGTTCATTTATATAAGAGCGTATGAAAAAAATATTTATTCTTCTTTCTTCTGGTATAATAAGCTACTCAGCATATTCCCAAACCGACAGTTCTTTCTTTACCGTTCGACTTTCATCTTTTGATGTTAGCTTTCATAATAATATTAGTAAACTTCATTGGAAGACGGTTTGCTTTCTGCAATATGCAAATTTCGAAATTCAAAGATCCGCAAATGGCATAGACTATTCTACCATAAGTTCCTTTACTGCAGACAGGCTCCGCTGCCAGCAGCCTTTTGATTTTGTAGATAGTTTAACAGGTAACCCCGGCAGTATTTTTTATAGAATTAACGTAGGTAATATAGATGGCACTTTTTATCACTCTGCTATAAGGCGGGTATCTATAACAGGAAAAGGATTTGGCCTGGTTAATGTGTATCCAACAATTGTATCTGGCAATATTAATTTCTCCGTCATAAGCAGCGATAAAGAAACTTTTCGTGCTATAATTCTTGACCAGCGTGGTATCATAATAAAAGAACAACAAAACCAGGCTCCTAAGGGTTTGTCTAACTATAATATCCAGATGGGTAATTTGCCCGCAGGATATTATTGGTTACAGGTGACAAATGATAAAGGAGAAGTAAAAACTGAAAAGTTTATTAAACAATAAAGGCATTGGATAGTTTTTATAAATAGATGCAAGTATTAATCATGGTAAATTTAATTTATAATCTAAACAGATAAAACAGCAATTAATAATTCTTCAATTTATAAACTATAATAAAACTGATGAACGAACACTATTACAATGCAAAAGACCTGGCAAAATTTGGGAACGTTGCAGACTTCCAGAAAGACTTAGGCGATAAGTTTTTTTCTTATTACGGAGAAGTTTTTAAAGACAGTGAATTAACGGCAAGGGAAAAATCACTGATAGCGCTTGCTGTGGCTCATGCCGTTCAGTGTCCCTATTGTATTGATGCCTACAGTAGCGATGCATTTGAAAAAGGATGGAGCGAAGGGCAAATGATGGAGGCAGTGCATGTAGCCTGTGCAATTCGCGGAGGCGCGTCATTGGTGCATGGTGTGCAGATGATGAATAAGGTAAAAGAAATAGCAATGTAATTATGAAGTCATTAAAAGCTCAAAATAGTTTTCTTGCGGTTACTGGTGAACAACTAGAAATAATTGAACATGGGCAACGGGATGAATTTGTATTAGTTCCTTTCCAGGAAAAACTGGAGCAATCCGGTTTATATCCTTTGCAGCCCACGCAAATTGAAATCTTCCAGGTGAACATAGGCAAGATGTGTAACCAAACCTGTAAGCATTGCCATGTGGATGCAGGCCCCGATCGTAAGGAAATAATGACCAGGGAAACCATGCAGCAATGCCTGGAGGTATTACAAAAAAATGAGCAACTTACAACAGTTGATATCACAGGTGGAGCTCCTGAAATGAACCCCGAGTTTCGCTGGTTTGTTGAAGAAATTTCAAAACTGGGCAGACATATTATAGTACGTTGCAATCTTACTATCATCAGGGCAAATAAAAAATATTATGACCTGCCCCAATTTTACAAAAAGCATAACATTGAAGTAGTTTCGTCATTGCCGTTTTATACACAGGACAGAACAGACAGGCAACGTGGTAATGGTGTTTTTGAAGAAAGCATAAAAGCACTTCAAATGTTAAATAGTGTAGGTTATGCAAGAGAAGGATCAGGCCTTATTCTTAACCTGGTTTATAATCCTGCCGGGGCATTTTTGCCACCTTCCCAAAAATCATTAGAAAAGGAATATAAAGAGGCTCTGAAGCAAAAATTCGGTATTGAGTTCAATAATCTATTCGTCATTACTAATATGCCTATCAACCGCTACCTGGATTATTTACTCACCAGTGGTAATTATGAAAGCTATATGGAAAAGATGGTAAATGCTTATAATCCTTTGGCTGCAGAAAATGTGATGTGTCGTAATACTATTTCTGTTAGTTGGGATGGTTACTTACACGATTGCGATTTTAACCAAATGCTCGATTTAAAAGTTGATTGTGCATCAAAGCATATTTCACAATTCAATATAAAGGAACTAAACACCAGGGAAATTATTATTGGACAACATTGTTACGGATGCACTGCCGGTTCAGGAAGCAGTTGTGGTGGGGCAGTAACTTAAAATTTTTAAAAAGAAAAGCATGGAATGAGAGTTTTGCCGTCTTCATAATCCCTGGCATTGTCCCGATTGCTACCAGAATATAGAGCTTAAACTATCGCTTGTCGCTATTAATTTCACTATCGCCAACCTTCTTCTGTTGTCTTCTTGGTGCCTTTTAGTATATCATCTACTAAACAAAAAATTGCTATAATTTTATCTTCCTTGAGCATGGGTAAAAATGCTTTAAGTGTCGTAACTCAAAATTATTCTTTATCGACGTTCTTTTTATATAGCAACCTGAGTTATTTAATCTTTGCCATGTCAATTTTTTTTCTGCATGCAAAGATAATTTTAACAACTAGTTTCGCAATTCAGCAATCAATTTCAAATTCCTTTTGTAAAAAAATGCTTGGTAAACAAAAATTAATATCAGCTATTACTCTTTTATTTTTATGTACAACCATATATGCGCAACAGCAAGTCACATTGGCTCCTGCACCGGTGTTGCCAATACCTTCGGCACAGCAAATGAAATGGCACGAAATGGAAATGAATGCTTTTATACATTTTACTACCAATACTTTCACTGATAAGGAATGGGGTTTTGGAGACGAAAGTGAATCAGTATTTAACCCATCAAATGTCGATGCCGGTCAATGGGCAAAAACATTAAAAGATGCCGGTTTAAAAATGATGATCCTGACCTGTAAGCACCATGATGGATTTTGCCTATGGCCCAGCAAGCACACCGAACATTCTGTAAAGAACAGTCCGTATAAAAATGGAAAGGGAGATATTGTAAAAGAAGCCAGTGATGCTGCCAGGAAGTATGGATTAAAATTCGGCGTTTACCTGTCACCGTGGGATAGGAACCGTGCTGACTACGGAAAGCCTTCTTACATCACTTATTATCGCAACCAGTTGAAAGAATTGTTTACCAATTATGGGCCGGTATTTGAAATGTGGTTTGATGGTGCAAATGGGGGTGATGGCTATTATGGCGGCGCAAGAGAAAAACGAGAGATTGACAGAACCACCTACTATGATTGGCCTAACACATTAAAGCTCGTGCGTAACATGCAGCCTAACGTTATTTTCTTTAGCGATGCAGGTCCCGATGTTAGATGGGTAGGAAATGAAAAAGGGCTGGCCGGCCCAACAAACTGGAATACGATTTCAACGGATACATTGTACGCAGGTAAATCGGGCATCGAAGAATTGCTTAAACACTGGTTCACCCGACGGAAAAAAATGGGTACCCGCAGAAGTAGATGTGTCTATAAGGCCGGGTTGGTTCTATCATGCAAAAGAAGACAGCCTGGTAAAAACGCCGGAGCAGTTATTTGAAATTTATTTAACCTCAGTAGGAAGAGGTTCTACTTTATTATTAAATGTGCCTCCCGACAGGAGAGGACTATTTCATGAAAATGATGTAAAGGCATTACAAGGTTTCAGGAAATTGCTGGATAAGGAATTTGCAAATAATGTTGCTTTGCATGCAAAAGTGACCGTGAGCAATTATCGTGGTAATAATAAAATGTTTGCTCCTGCGAATCTCACCGATAACAACAACGAAACCTATTGGGCGACAGATGATAATTACAGCACTGCCAGTATGGTAATTAACCTGAGTGAAACAGAAGAAGTAAAATACATTGTTTTGCAGGAATATATTAAGCTTGGGCAGAGGGTGAAATCTTTTAACGTAGAAGTTTGGGATAACGATCATTGGCAGCAGGTAGCTGATGAAACCACTATTGGCTATAAAAGAATCCTTAGAATAGAACCCGTAAAAACAGGGAAAATCAGGGTGAATATTACCAGCTCAAAAGCATGCCCGGTGCTGTCAAATATTGAAGTGTATTAATACCTAACTGTTAGTGGTAATCGCAGTTTTAATATAGTATTTAACGACAAGGAGAGCAAATGCAGCCCCGCCCAATATTGTGGAGCAAGCATTCTTCCATCAGCCTGCTGCAGGTAGCTGATTTTAGCATGACGAAGCGCTTCATCTTTAGGCTCTCCTTTGAGTAGTTAAAAGAAGCGGGTAGTCCAGTACTTGTCTGCTCATCAATTTAGAATGTCACCAGTTTTATTTTTTCGGGATGTTGAAGATGTATGGGAAACCAGGCGGGGGATAATTTTACAGATTCAAAAAGCATCCTTTGACATCTGTTTTCTGTAGCGGCTGTTGTTATTTATCCCTATACTTGTGGCGACACCGGAAAAAATAATCTTATTCATGTAATTAAAAAATGACCGGTCTTTTATTCTTTTAAAATAGATAAGGCCCGTTCTTTCATTGTTATTTTTTTTCAAAATGAAGGTATTCACCAATGCGCTCTCTGTAGGTTTTATAATATGTGATCTTTGAACACCACCGTTCTTTAATAGCCGGATCCGCAGTCCATGATAATAAAATTTCATTTCTCCACTTGCGACATTCTCATTACCCGAAGCATGCATTTCAAACCTGTCAATATTCCCCGAGATAAATTTTACATTCGATAAGGGAGCGAGTAAGGGATTTAGAAAAGTAAGAGATTCCGGCTTAACATTTAGCGCCATTGTAAATCCCAAAAGAGTGTCGGCATATGACTGATTTAGTTTTAAATTAAAAATTGCCTTGTCAAGTAAACGCCCGGTAAATGTCAATGATAAGGAATCCCTGCCTTGAAAATCATAATTTGTTATATTAAGGATATTTCCATTTAAATGTGAAAGCACTAAATTGCCTTCAAGGCGGTTGTCCCCATTCTTTTCGGTATAACTCACCTGACCATTATCAATATCAATTTGATTTATTGAGATGGGTATTGGAATATTTTTTATTTTTTCAGTAAACATTTTTTTCCTCATGCCCGGCAGGAACGGAGGAAGTTTATCCCGAAAAACAACAATAGATGGATCAGTTATTTTTGCTTTCTGAATTGCAAAAGTATCCTTGCTGAAATATTTGACTAAATCAAAACCGTAGAATTTTGTGTTACCGCTGGTAAAATTAATATAGTCACTTTGGTAAGAATGTGCTGTTATAAAAGAATCGCGGGACGTGGATGGATTAAAAGCAAAAGAATCCATCTGTAAGAAACCATGCAGGCCGCTATAGCTTACATTAAAACCTTCCAAAAAAGAAGTCTTAGTTGAAAATGTTGCAGCTGATGTGCTGATTGATGCGTTATTATTTGTGGTAAAAAATTTATCTATATCAGTTATAGAAGAAGACGAAAGAAAACAATCGCCAATCGATAAATCTTTCAACCACAACTTATTCTTTTTTATATTAAAGGAATAACCACCAGAGTTTTTTATGTGCAGCGTATCGAGGGTCGCAACCCATGACATTTGGCCAGCCGGGGGAGTCGCTACATTTATTTCGGACATTTGTAAAGTAATGCCATCATCAACCTTTAAAGCCTTTTCAACGCTGGCTACGTCAACGTTTTTAGTTTTGATATTTAAAGCTGCAATGCCAATCCCTTCTGGTGTTAGCTTTATATTGTCAATTTTTATTTCGCTGCCTTTTGAATATGGCAAAATGAATTTCTTGTGTGATTCATCCTTTTGAACCTCCACATTAATCACAGGTTCCTTCATCGTGATTTGATCAATTTCAATTACC
>JBBSPK010000143.1:0-8200 GCA_038258875.1 Chitinophagales bacterium | reverse complement strand
TAACTTCATTCCTTCAAATGATCGTGCATAAATATAATCGCCGTCATAAGCATAACTTATTGGAACCACATAAGTTCTACCGTCGGCATGGCAACCCAGCCTTCCTACAAAATTATTGGAAATTACATCTATTACTTGCTTATTACTTAATGTATCGAACATGATTTATATTTTTTGATAAAATTAGTATTATACCTGTACAAAAAGGTGATAGACATCAACCTGAAAAATGATATTTATCATAAATGAAGTAAATTAACAAAAATCACAAAACGGAATAATTCCAAATGCCGCTTTTTTGTTTATTTGGAAAAAATTTCACTTTTTTAAAGAGAAAAAATGAAAAAGAGTAAATCTATAAGAACTAACCTTAATTATTTTGTTATTAAATTACTAAGGTGAATATTACTGATATATCAAAATTTAAATTAAAACGTGGAATTAGAACACATAAAAGGTTTTCAAATAATAAATGAATGGCTTGCTGCCAAAGACTTTATTCCTTTTGCATTCCAGGAAGAAACATGGCAGCATATCATCAACAAAAAATCAGGATTGGTAAATGCGCCGACAGGTTGCGGAAAAACGTTTTCTGTTTTTCTGGGTACTGTCATTTCTTTTATCAATGAATATCCTGAAAATTATCTAACCAAAGATAAAAATGGTTTACAGCTTTTATGGATAACGCCGTTGCGGGCGCTTGCAAAAGACATTGGCCGCGCTATGGAAGAGGTAATTGAAGAATTGGGAATGAGTTGGAAAGTTGGCATCCGTAACGGAGATACGAGCATGAGTGAACGTGCAAAACAAAAAAGACAAGTTCCTGAAGTGCTCATCATCACTCCTGAAAGTTTGCATCTTTTATTGGCGCAAAAAAATTACCCGGAGATTTTTAAATCTTTAAAAATAGTTGCAGTTGATGAATGGCATGAATTGCTGGGAAGCAAACGAGGCGTGCAGGTGGAACTGGCGTTGTCAAGAATTATTGGCCGAAGGATAGAGGACAGTAAACCAACAAATAAGCCGAATTTCAATTCTCCTTTAAATATCTGGGGAATTAGCGCAACAATTGGAAACCTGCAACAGGCAAAGGATGTACTGCTTTCGCCTCTTTCGCAATTAGGATTGGTTGATAAAGATTTTGTAACAGTTACAGCGAAGATTGACAAGCCAATTGATATCGAATCTATCTTCCCTGATGAAATAGAAAAATATCCATGGGCAGGGCATTTGGGAATTAAATTAGTTGATAAAGTAATTCCGATTATTTTGGAAAGTAAGACTACACTCATCTTTATCAACACACGTGGCATGAGTGAAATGTGGTACCAGGCTTTGCTTAACGCTTGCCCGGATTTAGCCGGAGTCATAGCTTTGCATCACGGAAGTATAGAGCAGGACTTACGGTTTTGGGTTGAAGAAAATCTACACATCGGAAATTTAAAAGCGGTTGTTTGCACTGCCAGCCTTGACCTTGGCGTTGACTTTCGCCCGGTTGAAACGGTGATACAAGTTGGTTCGCCAAAAGGCGTTGCGCGATTTTTGCAAAGAGCCGGACGAAGCGGGCACAGGCCGGGTGAGGTAAGTAAAATATATTTTTTGCCCACGCATTCTTTGGAATTAATAGAAGCCGCGGCGTTAAAAGAAGCCACTAAAATAAAATTAATAGAAAGCCGCGAGCCGCGTGTTTTATGTTTTGACGTGCTCATTCAATACCTGAGTACGCTGGCCATTTCCGATGGATTTTATCCGGAAAATATTTTTAAAGAAATCAAATCAACTTTTTGCTACCGGGAAATTACGGAAGAAGAATGGCAACAAATCCTACACTTTGCAACTGCCGGCGGTGTTGCATTACAGCAATATGACGATTATAAAAAGATAGAAATTATTGACGGTCTTTATAAAATCAATAATCGAAGAATCGCCATGCGCCACCGGATGCATATCGGCACGATTGTAAGCGACCCGATGATGAAAGTAAAATTTATCAGCGGTGGTTATGTAGGCGTTATTGAAGAATGGTTTATTGCCGGAATGCAGCCCGGCGATGTATTTACGCTGGCCGGAAGAACTCTTGAATTTGTGATGATAAAAGACATGATATGCCTCGTAAGAAAATCCAACGCAAAAAAATCACGGATACCAAGCTGGCAGGGAGGCAGGATGCCGCTTTCAGCGAATTTGGGGTTTATGATGAGGAAGAAATTTGATGAGGCGGGGATGGGAATGAGTAATAAGGAATCAGGAATAAGTAATAAGAAAGGAAGAAACAAAGAAAATGAATTGGAAATTTTGAAACCGTTATTTGAACTACAGCAATATCTTTCTCACATTCCGAAGCAAAATGAATTATTAATTGAACATATCGAAACCAAAGATGGATTTCATCTTTTTGTTTTTCCGTTTGAAGGACGTTTGGTGCATGAAGCCATGGCTGCGATTCTGGCTTATCGGATTAGTTTAATTACACCTATCACATTTTCTTTTGCAATGAATGATTATGGTTTTGAACTGCTGAGCGACCAGCCAATTCCATTAGATGACACAAATGCGTACACGCTCTTTTCTCCTGAAAATTTGTTTGAAGATATTCAGCGAAGCCTGAACAGCGTAGAAATGGCAAAAAGAAAGTTCCGTGATATCGCCGTCATTGGCGGATTAATATTCCAGGGATTTCCTGGCGAACAAAAAAAGGCGCGTCACCTACAATCTTCTGCCTCATTATTATTTAACGTATTTTCAGAATATGAACCCAACAATCTTCTATTGCGACAGGCTTATAACGAAGTGATGGAACAGCAAATGGAAGAACAGCGCCTGCGTGATATGTTGGAAAGAATTCAGAAAGGAAAAATTATTATCACTTTTCCAAAACGATTAACACCATTTTGTTTCCCGATTAAAGTAGATAGCATGCGCGAAGACCTTTCTTCAGAGAAGCTGGAAGAGCGCGTGAAGAGAATGCAGATACAGTTGGAGAAATAAAATAAGAATCGGGATTATTATTTGGTTTACTATGAAGAAAACTGTGAGCTAACAGCATTAGCTTTGATCCATAATTAAGATTATTTATTTCGATTATAGGAAACTCAGCTTGAATAGATCTTTGTTCATCATTATTTAACTTGCCGAAAAAAATTGTTTTCTCCACTTCGATTTTTATTTCGACAACAAACACTCTGGCTCTCTCCTTTGCGTTGCATCTTTTGGGAAGAAGAAGGTATATTGATTGTCTCTGATTTGCATTTTGGTAAATCAGGGCATTTCAGGAAATCAGGGATCGGCATTCCACAAAGTATTTATAAGAAAGATCTGCAAAAGTTATTCTCACAGATACAGTTTTTTAATCCCAAAACTGTACTCATTAACGGCGATATGTTTCATAGTACTGAAAATAGAGAAATTGATTTCTTTATTAAGTGGAGAAAGGATTTACCACATGTTGAATTTTATCTTGTAAGAGGTAATCACGATATTTTGCCAAACTCCTTTTATGAAAAAGCGAATATTAAAGTATTCGAGAATAAATTGTCTATTGGCGTTTTTTGTTTTATACACGATATTGCTTCCTCCTGTGACGATGAAAAGTTATTTACATTCTCCGGCCATATTCATCCGGGAATAAAAATGAATGGATTAGCGAATCAATCACTGATACTTCCCTGCTTTTACTTTGGGAAAAAATATGCGGTATTACCGGCTTTCAGTGAATTTACAGGGTTGGCGAAAATAAGACCGAAAGAAAATGATCATGTTTTTGCATTGGTTGAGAACCAGGTTTTCAGGATGCAGTAGTAACAAAAGAACCTTCTCTCTTTCTAAAAAATACCAGGGAGTAAATCGGATTACGAGAAATCGTACAGGAAAAAGTAGGGATTATTTTATTTAGCAGGTTTGGGAGCAATTACTTCGTGTTCCTGTGTCCTTATAATACCACTGGTAATCCATATAAGGCCTGCAGCCATTAAAATAGCGCAATAAAATAAAATAATGTTTGCACTTTTTATCGGCTTTACGTCCATTGCTTCAAGACCCTGTAACATTAATACGATTTCCTGTACAATAAAACCGATAACGAAAATGATGGCTCCGATACCACTCACATTCCCACGGAAACGATGAATAAATTCATTGATATATCCTAATATAAAGAAACTGATAATGCCTACAAATGAGAGATGAAGATAGCCGATCACAACGGGCCTGAAACCAAATGCATAATGACTTAGGAAAGATATGGTTGAAAGCATTTGTAAAATTATTTTTAAAATAAATGCTATGGATGCGAGCCGCCACAACCATCGGGTGGACCAATTAAATTTTATATTTTCATTTTTTCTAATGACAGAAATAATTTTGAAAAAATAAAATAATACTAATAGCTGTAAAATGCCTGAAATATTGGCAATCCAATGGAGAGTAAGAGGCAACCGCAACCATAATATGGATAAAAAATAAGTGGGTACAACAGTAATAGCCATAATAACAAATAACCTTTTACTTAATAGAGCAATACGAAAAAGTCCTAACCGGTGCATATAAGAAAAAAAGATTCCAAAGCACGCAAACAGAAACCATCCGTTGTATTGAAAATGCATAAAAAAGTAAACTGAAGCAAAATAAAGATCCTGTATCATGATATGATTAGCCATAAGGTAGGCCAGCATAAAAGCACCTAACGAAGAAAGGGCCCAAAGCAATAAAGCTGCTTTAAGCCAACTGCGGGAAAAGCCGGCATCCTTTACTTTATTGAGATCCCGCCAATAAAAAAAAATAAAAAAGTAAGAGATTAATATAGTAATCGTAGAAAATGTAATTGACCATAAATCATATCCCTGGATAATAAAAGAAACGAACATGGCATATGATGCAATCACTTCAGCAATTAAAATCCAATTGTATTTTTTATAGTTGGTTTGTATATTATTTCTGATCAGGTAGCGTACCATTAAAATCATAAGTGCCATCGCAACCCATCCAACAAAAGCAAAATTAGAATGCCCATGCATTAAATATTTCTGATCTACAATTGGTAAAGCAAAATTAATTTTATAACGCATGGTTACGCCAGCCAGTGCAACTACGCAAAAATTGATCAATGCGACCTGTACCCATATTTTGGTATTAAAAAAATTTTTCCCCATTATTTTTATCTGGTTAATAATCTTTAATTCCTCAAATTAAATAAATTCATTTGTAATGAGCCTCTTTTTTGAAATAGTGCAAAAAAAATTCTTTTTCTCAAATAAAAAATATGATGCAAATCATTGATTTTTTTTAATGTTTATGATTGCGCTCATAAAAAATTGTATATTGGTATGGTAATATTGCAAAGTAAAATTTAAACATTTACCAGTTATGAAAAAAATGATCATTTTCTTTTCTTTTGTTTTCTCAATGACATTATTTATTATTTCCTGCGGCGGCTCGGGCGAAAAAAATAATTCGGAAGCCACAGAGCCTGCAACTTCAGCAGCAGCTTCCGATACCACTCAGAACGGAAATCCTTCTTATGACCCTAATCGTGGTGAAGGTAAATTTCATGATGTGCAGGTTAGTGATAAGTTAGATGCAGCCACGGCAGAAAAAGGTGAAAAAATCTATGAACTGAAATGTTCTGCGTGCCATAAACTAACTGATGAAAGATTGGTTGGGCCAGGATGGAAAGGGGTTACTAAAAGGCAAACACCCACTTGGATTATGAACTTTGTGACTAACACAGATGAGATGATTACCAAGGATCCTAAGGCTCAGGCGATGCTTGAAATTTGTATGGTGCGTATGCCTAATCAAGGTTTAAGCGATGATGATGCGAGAGAAATACTCGAGTTTATGCGCAAAAACGATGGCGTAAAATAAGTTTTCATTGTTTCAATTATACCACCGGGCATAGGGTTTTTATACCCGGTTTTTCAGATCATTTTTTAATAATTCTTTAAACTGACAAAATAGATTTTTTTCAGATCACTAATTCTTTGCTCTAATTTTTTTAAACCAGCTCTTCTTTTTTTACTCAACAAATTACATTTTATGAAAAAGATTTTATTTCCAATTCTAACACTTTCGGCAATCATCTTGCTGAGTGTTTCGGGTTGCAAACCCAAAAATACATCCGATGCCATCAGTGGTGATGCTGCTCAAAGAGTATATGTACCTCCAGGCAAATACGATGAGTTTTACAACTTTGTTTCGGGTGGGTTCAACGGGCAAATGATGGTGTATGGTTTGCCTTCAGGAAGACTTTTAAAGATTGTGCCTATATTTAGTGTGTTTCCTGAAAACGGCTATGGGTACAGCGAAGAAAGCAAACCCATGCTGAACACTTCTCATGGCTTTATTCCCTGGGACGACCAGCACCACCTTGAACTTTCTCAAACCAACGGTCAAATAGACGGCCGGTGGATTTTCGCAAATGCCAACAACACGCCACGTGTGGCCAGAATAGACCTGACTACTTTTAAAACTGTCGAGATACTGGAATTGCCCAACAGTGCCGGTAATCATTCTTCGCCTTTTATTACTGAAAATACAGAATATGTAGTGGCAGGTACCCGTTTTGCTGTTCCGATGGATGGCCAGAATGGGGATGTGCCGATAAATACTTATCGGAAAAATTTTAAAGCTTCCATCAGTTTTATCAGTGTTGATAAAGATTCCGGTACTATGAAGGTTGCATTTCAATTAAGGGTACCGCCTGTTGACTTTGATTTAAGCCATGGAGGCAAAGGCCCTTCACACGACTGGTTTTTCTTTTCATGCTATAACACAGAGCAGGCAAATACTTTGCTGGAAGTAAACGCTTCGCAACGTGATAAAGATTTTATTCTTGCGGTAAATTGGAAAAAATTAGAGGAATATGCAAAAGCAGGAAAAGGCAAAACAGAAGCAGTAAGATATGCACACAACGTGTATAATGAAAGTACACACTCGGGCACTTCCACTATTGAAAAACAGGTGACTGTTTTGGATGCTAAAGATTTAAAAGATGTATGCTACTTTATTCCTTGCCCCAAATCCCCACATGGCTGCGATGTGGACCCAACCGGGGAATACATTGTAGGGAGTGGAAAATTAGCTGCACTAATACCTGTATTTAGTTTTGAAAAAATTCAAAAAGCAATCGCTGATAAAAAATTCATAGGAGATTATGATGGAATCCCCGTTATAGAATATGAAGCTGCATTGTACGGCGAAGTGAAAAAACCCGGACTTGGACCTTTGCATACAGAGTTTGATGGCAGGGGCAATGCTATTACTACCATGTTTGTTTCGTCAGAAATTGTAAAATGGAATATCAAAGATTTAAAAATAATTGACAGGGAACCTACCTATTATTCCCCGGGCCATTTGTGCATACCTGGCGGAGATACAAGGAAACCCAACGGAAAATATGTAATAGTTTATAACAAAATTACTAAAGACAGATATCTGCCCACAGGGCCTGAACTCGCGCAGGCAGCACAGCTTTTTGATATAACCGGTGATAAAATGAAATTGCTTCTTGATTTTCCTACAATAGGCGAACCCCACTATGGGCAGGCTGTAGAAGCATCCTTGATTAAAGATAAATCTGTCAAATTCTTTAAGATTGAAGAAAATAAAAACCCTTATGTAACAATGGGAGAAAAAAATGCTAAGGTGGTGCGCAATGGAAAAAGGATAGATGTTTATATTACGCAGATACGTTCTCATTTTGTACCTGATAATATTGAAGGAATTAAAATGGGTGATGAGGTATATTGGCACGTAACTAACCTCGAGCAGGATTGGGATGTACCTCACGGATTTGCCATTAAAGGAGCGGCCAATACAGCAGAGTTGCTGGTGATGCCGGGTGAAACACAAACACTTTATTGGACACCGGAAAAACCGGGTATGTATCCATTCTATTGTACCGACTTTTGCAGCGCACTCCACCAGGAAATGCAGGGATACGTGAGGGTTTCCCCTGCTAACAGTAATGTGCCGCTTACTTTCAGTACTGGTACCAATATGCCGGATTCTACAGATACGCCGCCATTGTTGACAAAATAAAAAAATGAAATATCCAGGAAGGTTTTTTAGAGACATTGAATATTTAATTAATTAAAAAAACCTTCCTGGATTTAACAATTTTAGTTCATTTAAACCCAAATTACGCAATAGAAATCAAAACCGCTACAAGTGAATGATAATCAATATATAAAGCCTTTTTTCT
>JBBSPK010000142.1:0-8238 GCA_038258875.1 Chitinophagales bacterium | reverse complement strand
GCGAACTCTGCATCACTTATAAGTGATTCGGTTCCTACAACATCTGCATCGCATTGGTAAAACTCCCGGTATCTTCCTTTTTGAGGCCTGTCTGCACGCCATACAGCCTGCATTTGGTAACGTTTAAACGGCATCGTTAGTTTACCATAATTCATCGACACGTACCTTGCAAATGGAATGGTAAGATCATAACGAAGCGCTCTTTCCGTAATATTTTTTTCATTTTTTCCCGCTAGTATTTTTTCAAAACTTTTTTGCACCGTTTCTTTTTTTGCAGGATTGTCAAGGCCGTTATTAAGTATTTTGAAAATAAGCTTGTCACCTTCATCTCCATATTTGCCCATAAGGGTGTCGAGGTTTTCCATCGCCGGAGTCTCCAGTGGCTCGAAGCCATACAACTCGAATACCTCCCTGATCGTGCTAAGAATAAATTGCCTCTTGCGTAGTGTCTCAGCCGCAAAATCCCTCGTGCCCTGTGGTAATGATGGTTTCATTTTGCAGCAAATTTAGGGTTTAGAGATGTAATCAGGTTTCTGCCATGGATTATGATTTTTTTGTGAATATGAAATTTATGACAATCTATCCCGCGGCTTTTGAATCCTTTGTTTATTTTCATATGAAAAAAACATATATTAAGCATCTTAGCAAAAGCCAGGTAGAGTAGAATAAAGAAAAGAACAAGATGTCATAAAAAATTTTTGACTTGACAGAGTTGAATTTTTGCTTAAATAAGATTAACAATTTACCTGCAACACCTTTTGAGTTCAATCCGTCTGTACGGTAGTTAATCAGGTATTAAGAAGTATTTTTAAAATATTTCGATTTATATTGATGGACTCAAATTTGTTTGTTTTGATTTGCTGCCGTTTGATCAAAAAAAACCAGGTCGCGGGAAATGAGATCTGGTGTGGTTGCTGAAATATTACCCTATCCCCAAGGATTAATTAGTGCTTTTGAAGATATTGCCTTTGTTATTGCAGGTAAAAAACAGTCAGCATGTTCTTTAAAAGGAAGTGCAACTGTAATAGTTAAAAATGCGAAATGAATGATATTTTATTAACTTGCCGAACACCGCAAATAAATTTTATTATGAGCCTTGAAGAATTTGAAAATACCCCGGATCCTAAAACCAGGAGATATGTTTTGATGAAAAGTATTACTGATTTCGGTATGGGATTTATATATATTGGGGTAGGCGTATTAATATTTTTTGCAAAAGAATTTCGCCTTTATAATAATTTTACGGATAGTGTTCCGGCAAAAATTTTTGCAGTACTGGTTATTATTTATGGAGCCTGGAGAATTTATAGAGGGATAAAAAAGGACTATTTTAAAGAAAGATGAACCTACGAATAAATAGCAATAAAATAAACCTGGCAATCATTATTACCGCTTTTGTCCTGATCGTTTTTTCAGGGTGCAATGGTAATAAGAACGTACGCACAGACCTTGATACAGACGTTAGCGGAACGATACATATAAGCGTTGATGAATCATTTAAGCCCGTAATAGATTCGCAAATACAGGTCTTTGAAGCCTTATATCCAAACGCAAAGATTATTGCGGAATATAAACCAGAGGCTGAATGCTTCAGGGATTTGATTAAAGACAGCACCAGGATGATAATTGTAACAAGGGGACTTACGCCAGAAGAAGAAAAGTTTTACAAGGATAGTTTGACGTATTCGCCCACCTGGTCAAAGGTTGCCAATGATGCAATTGCCGTAATTGTAAACAACAATGCTACCGATTCTGTTTTTACAATGAATGAAATAAGGGGTATATTAGATGGCTCAACCGGCGACAAGCTAATAGCAGTTTTTGATGGCCTGAGTTCTACAAGTACGGTACGATATGCCAGTGATTCTATACTTGGGGGAAAGCCATTTGATCCTAAAAAAGTTTTAGGCGAAAAAAATAGCCAGGAAGTAATTAATTACGTTGCTGAGAATAAAGGTTTTATTGGTTTTGTAGGTGTAAGCTGGATAGGAAATAAAGAAGATACTTCCCAGCTAAGTTTTTTGAAAAAAGTGAGGATTGCTTCTTTAGAATGCACTTGCCCGGAAAAAACATTTGTAAAACCTTACCAGGCCAATATCATGAGAAAACGTTATCCGTTGGTACGTGGTTTGTACTACATCTTAAAAGAAAATTATAATGGCCTGGGTTCAGGATTTGCTAATTTTCTTGAGTATGAAAAGGGGCAACTAATATTCAGGCGGGCATATTTGGGACCTGCGAAAATGAATTTTAATATACGTGAGGCAACATTCAATGCAAAATAAAAAAGTTATTAATCTAAAACATGTAAAATGCGAAAAATGAAACAAATTAGTCTCTTTGCTTCTTTTATTTTATTGGGAAATATTTTGTTTGCCCAAAGTATAGATGAGGGCAAAAAATTTCTTAATTATGAAAGATTTACCAGCGCTAAAGATATCTTTAGTAAAATAGTGGCCGCAAATCCCAATGATGTTGAGGGAGTCTACTGGTTGGGCCAAACATATATTCAAAACACTGATAATACTGATTCCACGGCTGCAAAAACAATATATCAAAAGGCGCTGCAGGCAAATTCCAACGCTGCTCTGTTACTGGTTGGTATGGGAGAAGTAGAATTAATGGAAGGTAAAAAAGAAGATGCACGAAACAGGTTTGAGACGGCAATCAATCTTACAAAAAGGAGAGACTTGCCGGAAATACTTTTAGCGGTAGGCCGTGCAAATGTTGACGTTAAAAATGGTGATCCCGTATATGCCATTGATAAATTAAAACAGGCTGCAGACAAGGAGAGCAAAAATGCTGAGATACAAATTGCCCTCGGGGATGCTTATAGAAAAATGATTGATGGCGCCAATGCAACAATTTCGTATCAGAACGCATTGAATATTGATCCTAAAAA
Organism: Chitinophagales bacterium; assembly: GCA_038258875.1. Classification (GTDB taxonomy): domain Bacteria; phylum Bacteroidota; class Bacteroidia; order Chitinophagales; family Chitinophagaceae; genus Ginsengibacter. The sequence continues at coordinate 5,336 of JBBSPK010000142.1, read as the reverse complement.
TGCCAGGGCAAATTTCATGATAGGAAGAATATTTGAAACACAGGGTTATGGACAGGAAGCCATTTACATGAAATATTACAACGCAGCCATTGCTGCTGATCCAAATTTTGCACCGGTTTACTATTGGTTATATAACTATTATTACAGGCGTGATGTAAATAAAGCGAAAGAATATTTGACAAAGTATATTGCAGTTTCAGATGCTGATTCCAAAAACTGTTATGCTGAAGCTTCACTTTTGTATGTTTCTCAATCATACCAGGAAGCCATCACCAAGGCCGATCAATGTATCACTTCAGCCGGTGAAAAGCCCTTTCCAAATTTATATGGATTGAAGGCATATTCTTACGATAAATTAGGGGATTCACTTAACGCTAAGAAATATTTTGAAGAATTTTTCACAAAAGTAAATCCGGATAAAATCGGCCCAAATGATTATGCTACCTATGGCAGGGTTCTTTTAAAGCTTAAGGGTACTGATTCCCTGGAGAATTTAAAAAATGATTCTCTTGCATCTGTTTATATTGACAAAGCAATCTTGCTCGATACGGTTCCGGCTAATAAACTTGATTATATAAAGTCAACGGCCGAGAGTCTTATAGCTTCTCAAAATTATGCTGCCGCAGGTGATTGGTATGCCAAGATTTTGACTCAAAAAAAGGACTACGGTAAGGTTGACCTGTATTATGCGGGATATAATTACTACAGGGGCGGTGCATATAAAAAATCAGATTCAGTTTTCACTTTGTACGAAAGTAAGTATCCGGAAGATTTGTTCGGATGGTATATGGCAGCAAGGGCTAAAGAAGGAATTGATACAAGCGGAGCGCTTGGATTAGCGAAACCCGATTATGAAAAAATAATCTCCCTTGCAGATACAGTTACTGACAAGCAATCTATAAAAGACAAATTGATACCGGCTTACAGGTACATGGTTGCTTATAGTTATAACATACAAAAAGACAGGGAGACTGCTGTTAAGTTTAACGATAAAATTTTGGAAGTTGATCCCGCAGATCCTACAGCCCTTAAAACGAAAGAAGCTTTGGCAGCTGCAAAGCCAAAACCTACCGCGGAAACTCCGAAAGCAAAAAGTAAATAGAATTACAAACAATCAAAAAATAGTTAAAAGCCTGGTGTCTCACCGGGCTTTTTTGTTATCGTGAGTATTTATTCTAACGTCCTGAAAGTTTGTACTAAAGCTTTTTTAAAACATAGCCGCAAATGTTGATTATTCATAATGCTGTCTTATTTTTGCAAATAACAATTTCAAATTATTTGATACAAACATTTTTTCTGAAGTCGGGGGTTAATGACGTACTGAATTATTTGCCAATCGGTATCCAGCTTTTGTTTGCTGTTGTTTTATTATCACTAATTATTGCCGGCACACATCTTTTAGGCCCCAAAAGAAAAACTGCCGATAAGCTTGAAAATTTTGAAAGCGGAATTGAATCACAGGGTAATGCCAGGCAGCCCATGGCAGTCAAATATTTTCTTGTAGCCATCTTGTTCGTTTTATTTGATGTAGAAGTTATTTTCTTTTACCCATATGCGGTAAATTTCAGGGAACTGGGTTGGCATGGATTTCTTGCAGTAATGATGTTTGTAGGATTTTTTCTCGCCGGTTTTTTCTATATTATTAAAAAAGGCGCATTACGGTGGGAAGATTGAAGACCTAAAAAATAATTATGGCACGTCCCGTTCAATATAATTTAACTCAAAAGCCGCTCGAAACATCAATAGCAATGGGTGAAGCTCCGGAAGGTTATACCGGTGAAGGGTTTTTTGCATCCAAATTAAGTGATGTTGTAGGTCTCGCCCGAAAAAATTCTATATGGCCATTACCTTTTGCTACAAGTTGTTGTGGTATTGAGTTTATGGCGTTAATGGGGTCACACTATGACTTGGCAAGATTTGGTTCAGAAAGAGTAAGCTTCTCTCCACGTCAATGCGACCTGTTAATGGTTATGGGAACTATTGCAAAAAAAATGGCTCCGATTGTAAAGCAGGTTTACCTGCAAATGGCAGAACCGAGGTGGGTGCTTGCAATGGGTGCATGTGCAAGTAGCGGTGGCATATTTGATACCTATTCCGTGTTGCAGGGCATTGACCAGATAATACCGGTAGATGTATATGTGCCGGGATGTCCTCCGCGTCCCGAAGCCGTTTTGGATGGCTTTATGAAAGTTCAGGATTTAGTAGGAAAAGAAGAGTTGAGGCGAAGAAACTCTGAGCGTTACAATGATCTCATGGCAAGTTATGGGATACAATAAAATCGTAAGATTTTAAAATGAAGAATTTGATTATTCGGAACTTGTCAATTTTACGGTTACCGGTCGCAGAAAGGTTTTATATTTTTTGAATTTTATATTATGAGTTTAACGAACGAAATAATAAAACAAAAACTTACCGATAAATTTGGCAATGAAATTACTGACTGGGAGGAGCCCTATGGAATGCTTACTTTCACTTCGCAAAAAGATTTAAATCTTAAAGTACTCCAGTTTTTATATGATAGCGACCATTTAAAATTTCGGTTCCTTACTGATTTATGTGCCGTTCATTTTCCCGAAAGAAAAGGTGAGGAACTGGCAGTAGTTTATCACCTCCACAATCTTATCGATAATATCCGCATTCGTTTTAAAATATACACTGACATTAGTAAACCGGATGTTTTTAGTGTAACGGCATTATATGCTGCAGCAAACTGGATGGAAAGAGAAACTTATGATTTTTATGGTGTAAATTTTATAGGCCATCCTAATCTTAAACGAATCTTAAATGTAGATGACATGGAATATTTTCCTATGCGAAAAGAATTTCCATTGGAAGATCAAACAAGGCTCGATAAAGATGATGAAATGTTCGGGCGATAAATAAAAAACAAATAGAATAAGATACAGGCAAGATGAGCGAACATGTAAAATTATCTGAGGGAAATCTTGAAAAGCAAACTACCACGCTTAATCTTGGCCCAACGCATCCGGCCACTCATGGAGTATTCCAAAATATTATTGAACTGGATGGAGAAAGAATTGTAGGTGCAACCCAAACAGTGGGTTATATTCATCGTGCCTTTGAAAAGATTGCCGAGCATAGGCCTTTATATCAAATTACTCCGCTCACCGACCGCATGAACTATTGCTCATCACCCATTAATAATATGGGATGGCATATTACCTGTGAAAAATTGCTTGGTGTGAAAACGCCTAAACGTGTTGATTATCTCAGGATAATTATTATGGAGCTTGCACGTATTTCTGATCACCTTATTTGTAATTCAATTGTGGGTGTTGATTCCGGAGCATACACCGGCTTTTTGTATGTAATGCAATACCGGGAGCTTATCTATGAAATTTATGAAGAGATTTGTGGCTCAAGGCTCACAACAAATATCGGGCGCATAGGAGGATTTGAAAGAAATTTTACGAATACTGCTTTTGAAAAGTTAGAAAAGTTTATAAAAGAATGGCCGGTTGTTTTGGCGGAATTTAATAATCTTTTTGTTCGTAACAGAATTTTTATGGAAAGGACAATTGGTGTGGGCCCCATATCAGCAGAACGTGCATTAAACTACGGGTTCACCGGTCCCAATCTGCGTGCTGCCGGTGTGGATTATGATGTGCGTATACACACTCCATATAGCAGTTATGAAGATTTTGATTTTACAATTCCCGTTGGTTCCACCGGCGATTGCTACGACAGGTTCCTGGTTCGTGACCAGGAAATGTGGCAAAGCCTTCATTTAATAAAGGAGGCTTATAAAAAAGTTCAGGAATTTAAAGGCACGGAGGCCGAAGTGTTTCATGCAGATGTACCCGATTATTATTTGCCTGATAAAAAAGATGTTTATACAAAAATGGAAGCGCTCATATACCATTTTAAAATTGTAATGGGCGAAATCGAAATGCCGGCTGGTGAAGTATATTCTCCTGTTGAAGGAGCAAACGGTGAGTTAGGTTTTTATTTTATTAGTGATGGTGGCAGAAGTCCTTACAGGCTTCATTTCAGGAGGCCGTGTTTTATATATTACCAGGCATATTCCGAATTGACAAAAGGCGGAATGCTAAGTGATGCAATTATAACGATGAGCAGTTTAAATTTAATTGCGGGGGAATTAGATGCGTGAGTGAGTAGCCGGCTAATTAGAAATTCAAATGAAAAAGGATAGGAAAATCATAACTGTGGTTAAAAAATTAACCTTTGCAGAGGCTGAGAAGGCTGATGATAAATACTGGGCCATGGCTACAGTTGATGAAAGGTTACATGAATTAATAGAATTGAGAAAAATGGTATTTGGTGATTCACCCCAAAGAATAAAAAAAACGGTTTCCAGAAGAAGTATTTATGATGAAGAAAATTAATTTGGAAAAAGATATTCTGGAATTCCTTGATTTATGTAATAAACACATGATAAAATATTTGGTGATCGGAGGTTATGCTGTTAGTATTCACGGTTATCCAAGATCAACAAAGGATATTGATGTGTGTGTTGAAATGTCGGATGAAAATGCTTCAAACATGATAACAGTATTGAACGATTTTGGGTTTGGATCTTTGAATTTAGGGAAACAGGATTTCCTGAAAAAAAATTTCATAACGCAACTTGGATTTCCTCCATTGAGAATTGATATTTTAAATGATCTTGATGGAGTAAGTTTTGAAGAAGCATGGAATAATAAAAAAATAGTGAAAATTGAAGAGATACCTGTAAATTTTATAGGTTATAATGAATTGATAATTGTAAAGCAAAAAGCGGGTAGGCCGCAGGATATTGCTGATGTTGAAAAACTCAAAAAGAGAAAGCAAAAATAAATGAATCAACAATTTTCACAGGAAAAACTGAACGAGGTAAATCAATTGATTTCTCATTATCCCTTGGGTAAACAGAAGAGCGCATTGTTGCCAATACTTCATTTAGCCCAAAAAGAATTTGGTGGGTGGCTTGACGTAAGTACTATGGATTATGTGGCTTCATTGTTAGATATACAACCGATAGAGGTTTATGAAGTAGCTACCTTTTATTCTATGTATAATTTAAAACCCGTTGGTAAATATGTATTCGAGGTTTGCCAGACAGGGCCATGTATGCTAAATGGAAGTGATGAAATTATTAAATATATCCAGGAGAAATTAGGAATTCGAATAGGTGAAACAACCATTGATGGATTGTTCACATTAAAAGTTGTTGAATGCCTTGGCGCCTGTGGTTATGCGCCAATGATGCAATTGGGCAAAACGTATCGGGAACACCTTACCAAAGAAAAGGTCGATGCAATAATTGAGGAATGTACATCAATTGCGGCAGCAAATAATTAAAACAGGAAATTAAT
>JBBSPK010000141.1:0-8373 GCA_038258875.1 Chitinophagales bacterium | reverse complement strand
TCAGGATTGAGTTTATCGTATTCAGCACTAAATTTTTTTTGTAAAATCTCCCGGTAAGTCTGCATGTCTTCAAAGTTAGGCGGCGAAAACTAAAATGCATCTTAAAACATTTCGAATTTTTGCAGAGTTTATGCACCATTGTTATTAAAAAGATTAACCTAAACAGAAATTTATTCCTGGCTGTGAGCATCTATTTAATTTATGGAGTACGAAATAATAAAATAATACTTTTAAATTTAGTAATACTTTATTAGCTTTGTTATACTAAATTAAAAAAGTATGGAAACTTCAGTTTTGACGTCAAAAGGCCAACTTTTGATTCCTAAGAGACTGCGAAATAAATATGGTATTACATCAGGAGTGAAAGTTCTTTTCGAGGAAACGGAAGGTGGTGTAGTAATAAGGCCCATGAATGAACAATATTTTAAATCTTTTCGTGGTATCCTATCATCAACCGGAAAGCTTAAGGAAGAAATGAATGCTTTCAAAGCGGAGGAAAAAAGAAATGAAGAGCGTAAACTCAACCTGCACAAAGGCAAATAAATCATGGCAAAATTTGTTTTAGATAGTTATGCCCTGCTTGCCTTTTTCCGCGATGAAACCGGCGCCGATGATGTAGAAAAATTATTAAATGAAGCGGCTGAGGATAAACATGAATTATACGTCACTGTTGTAAATGCCGGTGAAGTATATTATATGAGTTACCGTAAAGACAGCGCTGCAAAGGCAACCCAGGTTTGGGAAGCAATGAAAAAATTCCCCTTGCATTTTATTACGGCTGATATGGAACTTGCCCTTGCAGCAGCAAAAATTAAAGCGAATCATAAATTATCTTATGCAGATGCTTTTGCTGCTGCACTTACTATTCAAAAGAAAGCAATATTAGTTACCGGGGATGATGAGTTTCAGAATTTGGTTGGTGAAGGAGGGTTTAAAGTGAAGTTTCTAAATGCAAAATGAATGCCTAAAATTGTATGTTACCTGGCAACGCTAATGAGCTTGGGAAATAGTACTGCTATTACTCTTTCTATTCTTATAAGTGTTGAGTCGTAAAAAGTGCTATTCGGCTCAATTTTTAATTATATTTGAGCCGAATATGGTTAATAATCGGCTCATAATATATAACTGGCAACAACCAGGTTGGCCAAATTTTCGTTACGACCTGGGAGATGTGGAGGAAACATTATTTGCCTTTGCAGAAGAAACAGGCCATATAAGCGGCGTGTTAAAAGCGCTTCCTACACCAATACAAAATGAAGCCATCGTTGACATGATGGTTGCTGAAGCCATAAAGACCTCAGAAATTGAAGGAGAATATTTAAGCCGCAAAGATGTCACGTCCTCAATCCGAAATAATCTCGGCTTAAACGAAAAACGGGTTTCCATAAAAGATAAGATGTCGCAAGGTGCAGGGGAATTAATGGTGGATGTTCGCCAATCTTTTGGCGAGCCGCTTACGGAAGAGAAACTTTTTGCCTGGCACAAAATGCTTTTTAAGCGAAGCCGTAAAAAGAGTGTCGGCATTTGGGGAACGCATAAGGAAGCCATGCAGGTTGTTTCGGGGGCCATTGGTAAAGAAAAAATACATTTTGAAGCGCCGCCTTCAGCACAGGTTAAGAACGAAATGAAAAAATTCATTCAATGGTTCAACGAAACAGCGCCGGGCGGATCCGCAACAATAAAGAAGGCACCCGTAAGGTCTGCAATCGCTCATTTATACTTTGAATCCATTCATCCGTTTGAGGATGGCAATGGAAGAATTGGCCGGGCTATTGCAGAAAAAGCTTTGTCACAAACTATTGGCCGCCCGGTTCTTCTTAGTTTATCACGAACAATAGGAGCTGATAAAAAGGCCTATTATAAAGCGCTGCAACAGGCGCAAAGAAGCAATGACATTACGGATTGGGTTTCTTACTTTGTACAACTGGCGCTGGATGCTCAAAGGCAGGCCAACCAGGTAGTTAGTTATATTCTGAAAAAATCGCAATTTTTTGATCACTATAAAGATTTGCTGAATGAACGCCAGTTGAAGGCAATACAAAAAATGTTTGATGCAGGCCCGGATGGTTTTGAAGGCGGAATGAATGCAACGAAATATGCTTCGATCACTAAAACATCAAAGGCAACTGCGACCAGGGATTTGCAATACTTGCTCGAACAGGAAGTTTTTGTAATGAGGGGGGGTGGAAGGAGCACGCATTATTTTTTGAATGTGTGGTAATTTTGAATGGACTTTTACATTCAACAAAATATTTTTCCAATTCCTGCAGAAGAATTCGTGTTTTTTTTGCTGGTCATTTAAACGGGTTGTATTCTTTATTGAATTTTTCTAATTGGTATTTTGCACGGCATGTCCAAAGATAAATTATATACCATTATTTATGGTAATAGAAATCTGAATGACTTCAGAAAAAAGATATTTAATTAATAAATAGAAAGTTTATTAGCTTCACGTTGCATTAGACACAAATACCTGGTTATTTCTCTTCATTTTTTTGCCTGATCTTTATGAACCCAAACGTTCTTGATTTAAAAATAAAAACGGGGGATACATTAATTGATTTTGAGAAATACAATTCAAGGATCAAAGATAATATTTCAGAGGTCCACATGCGTTTATCAAGAAATTTTGAAAAGAAATTTTTTAATGATACATGGATCTCTTCTCTAATTGCCACCGCTTCATTTGGTGATAAAAAGCTCATACTTACAGATTGGTGGGATAAATCTAATAATGAAAATATTGCTAATAGGTTATCAGATTCCTTAATAGGAATTACATCTGCTTACCTTGCTGATGAAATAAAAAACTCAAAGGACGAGAGACTTCAAATCGACATCCAGGAAATCATTACTTCTGTAGCATTAGGTAAAAGAGGATTAATTGATAATTTTCATGGGCATACTTTTACTTTCTGCTCTTTCGACTCTTCAGACAAACAAAAATATTTTCCTCGTCCACTAGCACTTTCGGCAGAAAGTTTACAAGAATTTACTGACAAGTTCTTAAAAATAAAAAGAAATAATATAGATACAGCTTTTGGAATTCGGGAAAATGTTGGAAACACACTATTTGCAGAATATAATACCTATCAGCAAGAGAAAAATTTTGCTGCATTCATTTATGAGTTGTATGAAAATACTATTCAGCATGGTAATAAAAACGAAAGCAATAATCTAATAGAAGGCATACGTTCATTTAGCATAAAAAGACACATCGCCCAACAATTAGAAGAGCTAAAGACACAAGCAGAGAATTTTAGTGAATTAGATGAATACCTTACATCCATTGCCAACTCCAAAAAGCACAAAAATCTTTGGTTTTATGAAGTGAGTATAGTTGATAGCGGTATTGGGATAGTCAAACGATTTCTTGCTTCTAGGCCTGATTATAAAGACGATGAAACTTTCAAGCAATTATCAGATTTTGAGAAATTAAATTTTATCATTGAAAAAAGCTTAAGCAGTAAGTTATTTCCAGGAGCTGGCAAAGGAATAAAAGGAGCTTTGAGAAATATAAATAGTTTGGACGGTTTTGTATCTCTTCGGACAAATGATATCTGGGTATATTTTAATGGCAAAAAAAATTCTAAAGAGGAGGCAATTAATTTTAAATCTGTTGACACAGACAATTTACAACTTGATTCAATAAGAGGAACTTGTTATAATATTTTAATTCCAGTCTCTCCTCAATAAACAATGCAAGTATCAATTATCAGTTCTCCAAACGATGGGAATTATTTTGCTTTTGTTTCCTTTGAAAGACATAGAACTTTAAGTGACATTGCTTCGATTCTATATTCGGATGAGTATCGGTCAGATATTGATGCTTGTACGGCTCTTATATTACGACCACCTGTAGATGTTCCTATTAATGACTTGGCAATTCTCAATATTGATTGTAAAAGAATTATTGAAAGATTTCCTCTAACACCGCTATACATTCTTTACTCAAATAATTTTGAAATTGATTTGTCAAATAATTTAAATTTTTCTGCAGAAGAAGTAAGTTCAATAAAAGAAGACAAACATGACTTTATCCAATTCTTAAGACAAAAAGAAATGGAAAAATTTATTACAAACTCGTCTGCAATAATAAAAAGTCCAACTCCTAAAACTTTATTCCGTACGCCTAGTCAGGAATATTCCCACATATTTTTAAGGGTCGGCAATATCCAAAAAAGTAGGCATGTATTAGATAGCATTTTTTTTTGGACTTTGCCTTCTCTTAAAGAAGCAGGAGCTTTATTAACAGATTCCTGGAGCATTTCTTCTATAGCATTTAATATTGCAAGATTGTTAAGTCGTTATGTATCATCAGATCAAAATGAATCAGCTGCTGATGCCAAAACGTACACAATGGGAAGATGCCCGTAAATTCTTACCTCATATCTCTTACCTTACCCCTTTGACCTCTTCCCTTACACCACCTCCCTCATTTCATTCCATCTCGAAGTATACCTGGGCGAGCGAAACTCCCTTCTCATTTTCCAATCGGTATTCACTCCTGAGGAGGCAAATTTTACCATATCGTCACGCATACTGAAATTCAAATTGTCCAATACATTCATTAAAAAACGTTTATTATTTTCCTGTGCAGGCACAAACAAATTACTTTGAATAGAGGTATCCGGAACTATTCCGCTTAGCATTACGCCTGCCTTTTTATATTGCCTGCCGGTTTTGAATATTTGTTCTGCCAACTGTAGCGCAGGCGTGATTAATTCGCTGGTGACAGAAGTGGGAACAGGTAAAGTAGCATAAGCGCTGATAGTGGCGCCATGGCTGAAATTAACGGAATGGCTTTCTTCTTTGGCTACAATAAATATACTTATTACAGAAGCTGCACAATTTTGTCTTCTTAATTTTTCTGAAGCCCTTGAAACATAGGTAGCCAATGCTTCTTTTATATCACCAAGCTTCGTAACATTTTTACCAAACATACGGGTGGTTGCTATCATCTTTTTTTCTACCAGTTCTTCCTCCATGCCTATACATGAAATTCCTTTTAGCTCCCTTAAAAGCCTTACGCCTACAACTCCGCCCATATGCCTGTGCGCCCATTCTTCAGGCATATTACACAATTCCCATGCATTGGTTATTCCCCAATTCATAAGTTTGTCAGCATAGGCTCTTCCAACACCCCAAATTCCTGAAACACGTGTTCTTTTCAATACTTCTCTTATATCGTTATTATCAGTAAGTGTGTAGACGCATTTGGTATCCGCCTTATTTTTTTTAGCGAGATGATTGGCAATTTTTGCAAGCGTTTTGGTTGGGGCAATACCGACTGAAACTGAAACCCCTGTCCACTGCTCAACAGTTTCTCTCATTCGCAATGCATAGGCATCAAGCAATTTTTTTTCAATCAGCCGCACATCTAAAAATGCCTCATCCACAGAATATACCTCTACATTATTATCACCCACCAGCATTCGCAAAGTATCCATTACCCTGCGGCTCATATCACCATATAAATTATAGTTAGATGAAAAAGTTGCCACATCATGCTTTTCAATCAGGTGCTTTGCCTTAAAGTAAGGGCCTGCCATTTCCACTCCTAATACCTTTGCCTCATCACTTCGTGAGATGATACATCCATCATTATTGCTCAATACAACAACCGGCTTTTTCTGCAGGTCAGGACGAAAAACTCTTTCACAGGAACAGTAAAAACTATTACAATCAACAATTGCCTTAAGCCCCTGGCCGCTTTGTGAAGAAAATTTTTTCCCGCTCTTTTCTAATTGATTTATAGCATTCATAAAAAATTTTTCTCCCTTTAGGAGGGAGTGACTATGGCTTATGAATAACATAAGTAACCACTCCCCAAACTGCAAAATCTTCACAGGTTGAATCAATATTTATCGGCGATAATTTATTTGAATCTGTCAGCAACCTGATGGTATCTTTTCCTTTTTCAAAACGCCGTATGAGCATATCGCCATTTAATATTGCAATTACAATTTTCCCGTTCGCCGCTTTGATTGATCTGTCAACAATTGCCACGTCGCCCTTATAAATGCCGGCTTCTTTCATGGCATCACTGCCCACCCGCATAAAAAAAGTCGCCGGCTTATTCTGTATCAGCTCTTCATTCAGGTCAATCCCTCTTTCCATATAGTCGTCCGCAGCTGCCCCAAAGCCTGTTGCATTCGCGGTACGTACGTCTCCCTGGGTAAATGATTTTGTACCGATATGTTTTGCGGGATAAAATTTATCTGGATTCATAAAAATATTTTGTTGGTTTACTAAATTATTTAGTAAATTTATACTAAAATTGTTACTATAAAAATTTAAATGCCATGATTGCACCAAATTTTTTTCCCACAACAGAAAAAGGTTATTTCAGGTATCTTTTGGTCGCCCATCCCGATAAGGATGTACATGAAAAAGTAATGGCTGAAAAACAATTCTTCTATGATGAATACAAAGAAAAAGCAGGTATAGAAGAAATAAAACCCCACATTATCATTGCAAGTTTTCTTGCAAAAGAAGGAACGGAGAATACAGTAATTCGTTGGATGCAGCGGATTTGCAGCAACAGCGAAAGTTTTCCCGTAACGTTAAATAATTATGGCGGCTTTCCACCCGATACCATTTACCTGCGCATTCAAAATGAAACTCCTTTCCGGCAACTTGCACAGGAATTAAGTGTGGTAAACGCATATGTCAGTTCAGGCGCATGCCCGCCCATGCTTACTATTCCCAGGCCTCATGTGAGTATTGCAGGTAAACTACGTGAAGACGTTTTTTTTAAGGCATTAACACAATATGCACACAAATCATTTCATGAATCATTTTTGGTAAACGAATTGCTGTTGCTAAAAAGTAAAGATGAGTATGATACCTGCAAACCTGTTATTGTATTTGCTCTTAAGCCAGGAAACCAGTTAGCCGGCCCGCAGGAATCGGGCAAAAATTTTAAAAATTATAATTATGGACACAAAATCATTAATACAAATACCAGGATATAACTATAACGAATACCTGCTGATATTAAATCCGCATGAAGAACTGCGTAATAAAATTGTACAGGTAAAAAAAGATTTTCATGAAAAGTACGCAGCGCCTGGCGCCTTATGGGGCAAACCGCATATTGCCCTTGTAAACTTTTTGCAATTTGAAATGATGGAAGAAAGAATTCTAAGCCGCTTGAAAACAATTGCTATGGGTTATACTCCTTTCAAAGTTGAACTAAAAAATTTTGGAAGCTACCCAAGCCATACCATATTTATTAATATTGAAAGTAAACAACAGGTTCAAAATTTGGTAAAGGAATTAAAAGCTGCTCAACCGTTATTAAAATTGAATAAGGAAAACAAGCCGCATTTTTTAGATAATCCTTCCATAACGATTGCGGGCAAATTACTGCCGTGGCAGTATGAAAAAGGTTGGCTGGAGTATAGCCATAAACATTTTACCGGCCGCTTCATTGCCGATAGCGTATTGCTGTTGAAACGCAGAGTGGGAGACAAACCTTACAAAATTGTTCAGCGATTTGAATTCATGAATTTACCGGTTTCTACGAAGCAGGGAGCGTTATTCATGTAAGCAAATCCGTGCTTCCGGAAGGGTGTTTAAAGGCATTGATAGATGCCACGAGATTCTATTGCCTAAGATGCAGGTGATTATCATTACTATTAAAAAATATTTTTATGTCAACCCAATTAAAAGAAGATCATTTTAAAGTTGCTGCGCAACAAAAGGAAGAGAACGATCAATACGTTGCCGGCCGCGGTGCACAGTTTAATACAAAAAATAAATTCTTAAAAAATCAAAATGTGCAGGAGCACATTGAAGCAATAGATGATTGGGAAGTTTCCAATACCCAAACTCAATACATAGAACAGCAGGTAAAAAGTATCGTAAACAAAGTAGAAAGCCCTGACCTTGGCATGATGTATAGTATGAACCCCTATGCGGGTTGTGAGCATGGATGTATTTATTGTTATGCCCGTAATGTGCATGAATACTGGGGTTACAGCGCAGGAATTGATTTTGAAAGTAAGATAATTGTGAAGATGAATGCGCCTGACATGCTGCGCAAATTTTTGATGAACAAAAAATATAACGCGACCTCCATCATGCTTAGCGGCAACACAGATTGCTATCAACCGGCAGAACAAAAATACAGGTTGACAAGAGGCATTCTTGAAGTATGCAATGAATTTAACCAGCCTGTTGGTATCCTCACTAAAAATTCATGGATTATAAAAGACAAGGATGTGTTGCAGGAAATGGCAAAAAAAAGATTGGTTTCCGCAATGGTTTCTATAACCTCATTCAATGAGAATTTACGAAGGGTAATGGAGCCACGGACTACCACAGCCAAACAACGGTTAAAAGTAATTGAGGAATTAAGCAATGCCG
>JBBSPK010000140.1:0-8420 GCA_038258875.1 Chitinophagales bacterium | reverse complement strand
TGGGAAGAAATTTAAGTTATAAAAAAACAGTCTTTTTCAGGCATAAGGGATTTTCATCTCATAATTATATACCCGGCGGTGATGACGATCTTTTTATAAATAAAGCGGCGACAAAAAATAATACTGCGATAGTAATTGATAGCGATGCATTCACTTTATCAGAGCCTGTAAAATCATGGAAGCATTGGATACAACAAAAAAACAGGCACTACACAACCAGCAAATATTATAAAGGGATTCATAAATTTTTATTGGGCTTGTATGCTTTTTCACACTTTCTCTTTTATCCTTTTTTTATTATAACCATGCTTTTTGTTAGCTGGAAACTGGGCCTGGTTGTTTTTGGTGTGCGGTTTGTTTTTCAATGCATCATATTTTTTAATGCAACAAACAAGTTGAACGAAAAGGATTTATTCCCATGGTTTTTGATATTAGATATCTGGATGTTTTTTTATTACCTGGTATTTTCAACTTCTCTTTTTAAGAAGCCAAATAAGAAATGGAGATAATTAGCCACCAATTACACAAAAAATAAAGGCCACGAATTACGCAAATTTTCACGAATACAATTTTGTTATCTGATTACACAACTAATCCCTGCTAATCTTTGACAAAGAAAAGTACGGCCACGAATTACGCAAATTTTCACGAATGCAATTTTGTTATTGATTACACCAATTAATCCGTGGCAAATATTCGTGTTAATTCGTGAAATTCGTGGCAAATAGAAGTTCGTAGTCAATGGAAATTCTTACAAAATACTTTGCTGATTTTTCTGAAAAGCAATTACAACAATTTACTGCTTTGAAAAATTTGTATTCTGAATGGAACGAAAAAATAAATGTAATCTCGAGGAAAGACCTTGATAATTTTTATTTACACCACGTATTGCATTCATTATCTATTGCAGCCCAATTTGATTTTCCTGGTGGCCTCCATGTTATGGACCTGGGAACGGGTGGTGGATTACCGGGAATTCCCTTGGCAATATTTTTTCCAGAAGTGCATTTTCATTTGGTTGACAGCATCAATAAAAAATTAAAAGTAGTAAAAGCAGTTGCTGATGCGATCGAATTAAAAAATATAACTGTTCAGCATACAAGGGCGGAGGATATTCAGGATAAAAAATTCGATGTGGTTGTGACGAGAGCTGTAGCTCCATTAAGAGATCTGTGGTATTGGAGCAGACCCTTACTAAGAAAAGGAGCCGGTGGTCGTGTCGATATCTACCGGGCGCCAATAGTAAATGGCCTTATCTGTTTAAAAGGTGGCGATTTAACGAATGAGATTGCCGAAAGTGGCGCCAGGCCAAAGATTTGGGAGATAGATAAAATATTTGAAGAAGATTTTTTTCGGGAGAAATATATTTTGCAAATTACTGTTGGTTAATAAGTTTGTAGTACCACCTGTCTGTTTGTGGAGTGTTACCTATTGGAAACGGATGAGTGGTTCCCGAATCCTGGAATCCGAACCTTTCATAAAATAATTTTGCCTTTTCATTATGCTCCCACACACCCAGCCAAACCAAGTCGTAATTTTTTTCAGCAGCAAAATCCAAAACAAACATCATCAGCTTTGCACCTATTTTTTGCGACTGGTATTTTCCCAGGACATAGATTCTTTTTAATTCAATCCCTTTATACTTATTAATTGTCGGTACCTCATTCTTTTCTTCCTTCATTCTTATATATCCAGCAGTTTCATCACCCACAAATCCTATAAAATAAAAATCGTTTTCGTCTTCCAGTTCTCTATAAACCTGGCCGACGTTAAAATAAGTTTCAATAAATCCCTTCATGTCCTCATCAGTACAGGTTCCTTTAAATGTGTCCAAAAAAGTTATCCCGCTTATTTCAGATAATAAGCGGGCATCATCTTTTACCGCCCTGCGAATATGAAAATTTTCCCTTACCAATTTAACTTAAGTGAATTATTTTTTTCATCAACATCAGCCATTCTTTTTGTGGGATCGATTTCGGCAAGAACCAAATCCGTAAGAGGATGTTTGAATTCGACAATATAGGTAGGATTGGTCCAGTTCCATTCATCATGAACTATTCTTGCTTCTTTGGTTTCTGCAGGCTTATTACCAAACATAAGATTAAGCGGAATATAATGTGTTTCCCTCGAACTATCTTTAAATGTTAGCTCAAGATCTATGGGCATAGGCATTTGTCCAATTCGCCTCAGGCGTATTTTAGAAACCTCGCCATCTGTCCAGAGGCTATCAATACTATAATCGATGTTCTTGGTTGTGTAGACCCAATACTCCTTGTACCAATCGAGCTGTATATCACTTACATCCTGGGCAACCTTTACAAAATCAGTTGCATTAGGATGTTTAAATCTCCAAAGCCTGTAATATTCCAATAAAATTTTGTCGCGGATTGAATCACTAACGATGTAGCCTAATTGCTCCAAAAACATTTCACCTTTGGAATAAGCATTAATACTATATCCCAAATTTGTATTATAATGATCTGAGTGGGTAGAAAGCGGCTCTTCCAATTTTTGTTTCATTAAAAAAAAGTAACCGTTATAGGCGCCCGCGTGATTTAACGGGAGCTTTTCTGTATTATCGGATTCAATATTTTTTACTTTATTATAATATGCAGTAACCTCTTCTTCTGCATAAGATGTGAAACCTTCGTCCATCCAGGGATAAAGGCTTTCATTGGTCCCCAGCATCATTTGGTACCAGCTATGCATCCATTCATGAAAAACCGTTCCAAGCCCCGGGCCCTTTATCAATGTCGCCATCGGGTACTCCATTCCGCCGTCACCTCCCTGTATAAATGAATACTGGGGATAAGGATATTTTCCAAAATGTTTTTCGATGAAAGGAAGAACCGTCACGGCTGCATCGGCAATCGTATTCCATGCCTTTTCGAGTGAATCCACTTTTTTATATACGATGTTCAAAGTAGCTCCACCCTGCTTTCTTACAATATGCTCGTAATTGGGATCTGCAGCCCAAACAAAATCATGCACATTGTTGCCAACAAAATGCCAGGTGCGTTTCGCAGAACTAATCCTTTTTAAATCCGTTCCGGGTTTATCATATCCCCAGCCAATCTCAGATGCATTTTGCAATACTCCTGTTCCCGCAAGTTTGTAGGTTTTATCAATTTTAATAATTACATCGTAATCGCCCCACACACCATAAAACTCCCGTGCAATGTAGGGTGTAGGGTGCCAGCCTTCATAATCATATTCACACAGCTTAGGATACCACTGGCTCATACTATATCGTATGCCTTCTGCATTATCGCGGCCACTTCGTCTTACCTGCACCGGAACCTGCGCTTCAAAAACAATATCAAAAGTTACCTTGCTTTTGGGCAAAATAGATTTAGTAAGATCAACTTCCAGGATAGTACCATGCAATTTCAATGGCTGTTCTATACCATTTAGTTTTAAAGATTTTATTTTTTGATATCCAATTTCAGAAGGGGTCAGTTTTGAAATACGATCTTTTATCCGTGAGTCCCAGTCAGGCTTGCCATTAATTAAAATTTTACCAAGTTCCCGGCTTCTTACATCCATCTCACTCCCTGGTTGAAAGGCATTCCAGTATAAATGAAAAAATACCCGATCCAGTTTATCAGGTGAATTATTCGTGTATTCTAATTTTTGCGTTCCTGTAAAGCGGTTTGTATTCACATCAACATCCACATTCATTTTGTACTTTACGTGTTGCTGCCAGCGATCGGGTTGCGCAAAAAGAAATAATCCATATGAAAAATTAAGAATAATAAGGAGGGCGCTTTTTTTCATGTATACCTGTTAAGTTGAAAGCGGCAAACTTCGTAAAATAGAAGTTATAAAAAAAACAAAAATAGATTAACGGACTTTGCCCTGCACTACAATTACAATCTCACCCTTCACGTTTTTTGCGTTAAAATAATCATGCACTTCCTGTAATGATCCTCTTTTATTTTCTTCAAAAACTTTAGTAAGCTCACGGCTTACACAACATTGTCTTTCGGCTCCAAAATATTCAATGAAATCTTTTAAAGTTTTTACAAGCCGCATCGGGCTTTCATAAAAAATCATGGTACGCTCCTCTTCAGCCATTCGTTTTAGAAAGGTCTGTCTACCCTTCTTAAGCGGTAGAAAGCCTTCAAAACAAAAGCTATTAGTTGGAAGACCACTGTTAACTAACGCAGGAACAAAGGCGGTAGCACCGGGAAGGCATTCCACTTTAATATCATTTTTAATACATTCCCGAACGAGCAAAAAAGCCGGGTCACTTATTCCGGGCGTACCGGCATCTGTAAGCAACGCCATAATTTTTCCGGAGTTCAACTGGTCAATAAGGTGATTGTAAATTTTATGCTCATTATGCTGGTGATAGGTTGTTGTTGGCTTTTCAATATTATAGTAACGGAGCAGCTTAGCCGAAGTCCTGGTATCCTCTGCCAATATTAAATCCACCGATTTTAATATTTCAATTGCCCTGAAAGTTATGTCTGCAAGATTACCTATTGGTGATGGAACAAGATAGAGCATGATAACAGGTATAAGGTATGGTATCAGGTATCAGGTATCAGGAAATCCTTCCTCCAGTCAAAACTCTTCTAAATTCCTAAACCAATCCACCTTTAACCAATTAACTAATCAATATTGTAAATTCCTCCATTACCGGGTTTGCCAGTAGTTTCTTTGAAGCCTCTTCAGCAATTTGCTTTGCTTTTGCGGCATCTGCAGCTTCAATGTTCAATTGTATATGTTTACCAATCCGTACATCTCCAATATTTTTCAGACCAAGATTAGAAAGCCCGCCCATAACGGCTTTGCCTTGTGGATCAAGTAATTCTTTGAGAGGCATTATTTTTATTTCAGCAAGGAAATTCATTCGCTTTTCATTTTAAATGTTGACAGTGATAATATTATATAAAATATAAAGACAATAGGTACGGCAATCCATTGCAAAAATATAGCCGCAATAACTCCAATAACCAATAAAGTAATTTTCGGAAGATTATTTTTAAAACTGAAGTCAGGAAATTTTAAAGACATCATGCGCACGCTTGAAAGCATGAGATAGCTAAGCATAATAATGAGCGCATATAAAAACCATTTATTAATAAGAAGGTTGTTAATGCCGGCTATCGTGTTGAAGTGTAAAATAAGGGGAAAGGATGCAACCAGTAATCCAACCGCGGGTACCGGTACTCCTTTGAAAGAATAGAGTTGTGTGTCATCCAGGTTAAATTTTGCAAGCCTGTATGCCGCAGCGCAACTTATAAGGAACGCAGGCATTAGCCACACTATTGAAACATCCAGCCCTGATTCCTCTCTTGCAAAACTAAATCTCAGCAACTGGTAGATAATAACTCCGGGAGCAACTCCAAAACTGACGATATCACTTAACGAATCCAATTGCTTTCCGATGGCTGAAGTAGCTCCCAATAACCGTGCAATAAACCCATCGAGAAAATCAACAAGTGCCGCTATAATTATACAGATCGCAGCCCAGGTTAACTTTTCCGGAATATTGAAGCTGCTGTTGAATTCATCATTCAAATAGATCACGACCGCATTAGTCTGCAGGGCAAAAACTATCGCCATACAACCAAAGAATAAATTAAGTAAAGTGAAAATGTTGGGAATTTGTTTCATGAATCAAAAATAGGTATTGAAGAACACCGGCGACTGACCATCGACAACCGACAGAGATCTCCGAATTTCTTTAGTTAATTGAGTTTTTAAATTTTTGTATCATAGCAATTAGTTTATCCAGCGCAACATATCGCAAATCAAATTGTTCACTTGTTACTATTCCTCTTCGCCTACCAAGATAAGACAACTTACAACTTCCAAAGCAGACCTTTGAGCATATCCAATAAACTTTTTTTGTTCAGGATTCGACTGTCCTGTGGAACCTTCTGCAATATTTAATGAAGTCGAATCCGCTGCCCGTTTAATTTGCGCAGTAAAAATAAATAATTCCTCTTTTGGAAAACTCCTGGTAAGTTCATGAATGTCATAAGATACATCTACGGCTAATTGCCATATTTGTAACTTTTCAAATTTGAACGCCATAATTTTTTTAAAATAAAAATGTTTAAAAAGTAGCTAACCCTGTTATCATTCCTTCTTTCAGTCGTCGGTTGTCGGTTGTCAGTCGTCAGTTGTCAGTGGTCGGTCGTCAGTCCCCGGTCGTCATGTTTTCATCAAACTTTCAATCTCTTCAACTGTAATAGGAATATTCTTCATCAAATCCTTATTTCCATTTCTTGTTATCCAAAAATTATTTTCAATACGAACGCCCATGTGTTCTTCTTCAATATAAATTCCCGGTTCAATTGTAAATACCATTCCTGCTTTTACTGGCTGATTTTTAGTTCCCAAATCATGAACGTCAATTCCAAGATGATGAGAAATACCATGATATAGATATTTCCTGTAAGCCCTGTTCGCAGGGTCTTCATTTTTAATTTGTGATTTTTTCAACAATCCTATTTTTTGAAAAATTATCGTGGCCTCGTCCCCTACTTTTTCCGTATAATCGTTGATACTGATACCTGGTTTTAAAATAGATGCTGCATAATGATGAAGGTGAAGACAGGCATTATAAACTGTTTTTTGCCTTCTTCCAAATTTTCCATTTACCGGAACAGTACGGGTAAGGTCTGCATTGTAATTTCCATAGCTTGCCCCAAAATCCATTAATATTAATTCCCCATCTTTACATTCGGCGTTATTGCTTACATAATGAAGGGTTCTTGCCCTGTCGCCACTAGCAATAATACTGCTGTAACCTGGCCCCGCTGCTCTTTGTGATAAAAATGAATGATAAATTTCGGCTTCAATTTCATATTCCATAACACCCGGTTTAATAAATTGAAGCAGCCTTCTAAAAGTAATTTCTGTAATGTCAATTGCTTTCTGAATTATTTCAATTTCAAGAGGCGACTTTACAGCCCGCAGCTCTTTGAGAACTTTAGCACTGCGTTTATAATTGTGCACCGGATAACGCTCCCGCATAGCCGCAGCATACCTGTAATCCCTCACACTTACCAGGTTTGCTTTCCGGTCATTTTCATTTGTGTCCAGGTAAATGGTATCCGCCTCATGTATCCAGGGTTGCAGCATTGCATCAATTGTATCAAGCCAAACAATAGTTTCTACGCCTGACATCTCTTTCCCCTCCGCGGCAGTAAGCCTGTGACCGTCCCATTTTTCTTTTAATTCGTTGGGCCGCACCAAAATCAGCACCTCCCTGTATTTTTCATCCGGGTTATCAGGATACAAAACAAGCATCGTGTCTTCCTGTTCAATCCCTGTAAGCCAAAAAAGATCAGAGTTTTGTTTAAAAGGAAGCAGCGCATCACCGTTAGCCGGCAGTTCATCATTACTGTTAAAAACGGCGATGGAATTTTTTTCCATCTTACCCGTAAATTTTTTCCTGTTCTGAATAAAAATTTCAGGATTCAAAGGCAAATACTTCATGATGCAAAATTTTTATGGATTGCAATATACACGATTAAAATATTTTTAGTTTTCATAACAACACTGATGTAAACCATACACAATAAAAAGTAAATTTTTTTATTCTTTTTAAGGAATTTTACTTCTGTTATAGTTTTATCTAATAGTTTACCAAGCCCATTCGAGATAAGCAAACGTTTTATAGCAATTATCATATCGCAACATGGTCAAAGGTTATGGCTTTAACTGGTGTCAAAGATTTGATTGGTTAACTTTGTCACCTCACCAAATGATAAAAGGTTTCATGTCTGTTCCAACGATGCTTGCTATTCCCAAAAATTTATTATTTAATCTCGGGTTAAAATCTGCTCAAAATATTTATTACCAATTAACGCCACAGGAACTGATAAACCAGGCGGTTGAAAAAGGCGAAGGTGTGTTAAGTGATACTGGCGCCCTGGTAATAGACACAGGAGAATTTACAGGAAGAAGCCCTGAAGATAAGTTTACCGTAAAAGATAAAATAACGGCTTCGGTTATTGACTGGAATAAATTTAATATTCCTCTTGAAGAAAAATATTTTGAAGCACTGTACAATAAAATGATGGAATATCTCCATGATAAAAAATTATGGATAAGAGACTGCTATGCCTGTGCCCATCCCGATTATCGGTTAAACATCCGCATTATCAATGAAAATCCATGTTGTAATCTTTTCGCTTATAACATGTTTTTACGACCTTCAGAAGAAGAGCTTAGTGACATCAAAATCGACTGGCATTTAATACAGATCCCACATTTCTTTGCTGATCCAAAAACCGATGGCGTTCCGCGTAAAAATTTTGTGATCGTAAATTTTACGAAAAAAATCATCCTTATCGGCGGTACGCAATACACCGGTGAAATGAAGAAAGGGATTTTTGGGATTCTTAATTATGTTCTTCCACATGATAAAAAGGTATTGAGCATGCATTGCTCGGCCA
>JBBSPK010000139.1:0-8794 GCA_038258875.1 Chitinophagales bacterium | reverse complement strand
ACAGCATATGCTTTTTTTTCATCTCTTCCCGCCCTCCCTGCTTCTTGGTAATAATTTTCAAGTGCATCAGGCACATCGTAATGTATTACCGTTCTTACATCGGGCTTGTCAATACCCATTCCAAACGCATTGGTACAGGCAATAATTCGTATTTTATTCTTTATCCAGTCTTCCTGTCTTGCGGAGCGTACTTCATTAGAAAGACCGGCATGGTAATGTGATGCGCTAATACCATTGAAATTTAACAGCTCTTCAATTTCTTTGGTTCTTTTACGGCTCTTGCAATACACAATTCCACTCCCAGGAACTTTTTTCAAAATATTAATTAGTTTATTTTGTTTTGAAGACAAATCAAATACACTATACGAAAGATTTTTTCTTTCGAAAGACTGTTGAAAAATATTTTGATTTATAAAGCTAAGCTTATCACAAATGTCGTTCTGTACGTCAAGAGTAGCAGAAGCAGTGAGCGCCAAAAAGGTAACATCATTTTGTAGTTGTTCCCGAATGGCTGTAATCCTTAAATAAGGCGGACGAAAATCATATCCCCATTGCGAAATACAATGGGCTTCGTCTACTGCGATAAGATTAATGTTTATAGCAGATAAATACTCCAGGAATAAATCTGTTTCCAGCCTTTCAGGTGATACATATAGAAATTTAAAATTTCCAAATGCAGCATTTTTTAATGTTTTTATTACTTCTGCGTAGCTCATTCCTGAATAAATCGAAAGGGCGGGAATTCCTTTCTTCTTCAGATTGGCAACCTGGTCTTTCATTAACGCAATCAAAGGGCTTATTACAAGGCATAATCCATCTTTCATCATGGCAGGAACCTGGAAACATATTGATTTCCCTCCGCCGGTAGGCATTAATGCGAGCGTATCGTGATGGTTTGAAACTGAATTAATAACTTCTTCCTGCAAAGGCCTGAAGCTATCATAACCCCAATATTTCTTCAATATTAAACCAGGACTTTCCATTCAATCACAAATTTACTATTGCATGCAGGATAAACGATTTTAAATATGTGCCATGGATACTAAAGAAAACTATGGTGGCAGAATATCTTTCATCGCCGATAATGTTTCACATCAATCCCTGCTTTACTATTTTTACAAACAATTTAAGTAATGGAATTTATTTTTAAGCTTGATGAAATTGAAAATGCTGCGAAGAATTTTAGTGTGCTCACATCCGCCTATAAGGTTTTCGCTTTCTCAGGCGAACTAGGAGCCGGCAAAACAACTTTTATAAATGCGGTTTGCAGGCAACTGGGAGTTAAAGAAGTTGTTACCAGTCCTACTTATAATATTATCCAGGAATATCATTTCGAAAAGACTAATTTTCTTTATCACATTGATATGTATAGAATCAAGAATGTGGAAGATGCTGTTGAAGCAGGCGTGGAAGATTGTCTTTTTGGTGATAAAATATGCCTCGTTGAATGGCCTGAAAAAGCTATTTCACTCTTCCCACCTGACACCGTGTTTACTTCACTGCAACCACTTTCTCCAAATACCCGAAAATTGATTGTTCAACTTCCCCAATAAAAAATTATTTTTATAATACTTTTCATGTAATACACACTCATGGCAACTTCGAAACCTTTTGTTTCTCCCTCATTTACATATGAAACTCTTGAAGAAACGCTTGATGTTAAGCCAAGAATGGTTGAATTATTTATAGGCATTCCCAAGGAAACATCTTTCCAGGAAAACAGGATTGCACTTACTCCTGAAGCGGTAAGTGTATTGGTAGCCAATGGTCATAGAGTTGTTATGGAAACCAAAGCTGGTGAGGGAGCCAGCTATTCTGACAGGGACTATAGTGAATCGGGCGCTAAAATTGTACCCGACAAAAAACAGATTTTTGAATGCGATATCCTTGTAAAAAGCGCTCCCGTTGGTGAGGATGAACTTGATTTGCTAAAGCCACACCAGTTTATTATTTCTCCTATTCATGTCACGGCAATGAAAAGGCAGATCCTGGAGAAAATGATGGATAAGAAAATTACCGCCCTGAGTTTTGAAAATTTAAAAGATGATAGCGGCCACAATCCTATAGTTCGCAGCATGAGTGAAATAGCGGGTAGTGCCGTTATGCTCATAGCCGGCCAGTATCTTAGCAATGCCAATCATGGAAAAGGTGTTTTGGTGGGCGGAATTTCGGGAATTCCTCCAACAAAAGTAATTATTATAGGTGCCGGTATTGTCGGAGAACAGGCAGCCAGGACCGCCCTTGCAATGGGGGCAAGTGTAAAAGTTTTCGACAACAGCATATACCGTTTAAAGAGATTGCAAAATAACATTGGCGTGCGTTTATATACTTCCGTTATAGAGCCGGGGATTCTATCCAAACAATTAAAGACCTGCGATGTGGCAGTAGGCGCCTTATCATCGTCAGGTGGCAGGACTCCTGTTGTGGTTACCGAAGAGATGGTTAGCAAGATGCGTCCCGGAAGCGTGATAGTCGATGTAAGTATTGATCATGGTGGTTGTTTTGAAACTTCCTCCATTACATCTCATAAAACCCCCACATTTAAAAAGTATGATGTAATACATTATTGTGTACCAAACATTCCCAGTGGATTTGCACGCACAGCTTCTCAATCGGTAAGTAATGTGTTAATGCCGCTGATGCTTGAAATGGCTGATGAAGGCGGGTTTGAAAACATGGTTTGGTATAAAATAAATATTCGCAGCGGAATTTATTTATTTAAGGGTTCCCTAACCAATTTTCACCTAAGCGAAAGGTTTGATCTAAAATTTACTGACTTAAATTTATTGATAGCGAGCAGCAGGTAGCTGGGGCCGAATAGTTTTTTGATTATTTATAGCGGAGCATATCAATAGATTCTTCGCAAAAAGAATATTCATTTTGATCGTTACTGCTCACAATGACCAGGCGTTCCTGGCAATAGCTTTCAACGAGCTTTTTGTATAATTTAACCCCTTCTTCATCAAGATTGGTGGCTGGCTCATCAAGGAATACCGTGGGTACATCACTAAAAATAGCCTGCCCCAGCTTTACCCGTTGTTTCATCCCGCTGCTAAAGTAACGGAGTTGCTTATGCGTAGAGTTTCCAAGGTTTAGTAAAGAAATAATCTGCCTAGAATCAATACCTGGAAGCCATCCTTTCATCTTATGGTGGAAGTTGAAAAACTCAACCAGTGTCATTTCTTCAACAAGTTCAAATGCAGGCGATGTGAAAGAAATTTGTTTAAAAATTTTTTCGGACTCAATTTTTTGTTGTTGTTGATGATATTCAATTTCGCCTTCGTTGTAGATAATTGATCCGGCGATAGTTTGAAGCAAGGTAGATTTACCCGACCCGTTCGGTCCCGTTATGGCGTAATGTTTATTTGTATCAAATTGAAAATTAAGATTCCGGAAAATCCATTCCCTGTTGTAGCGTTTACCCAGGTTGGTTAGCTTAATATTCATCAGTAACTTCTTTGGAAGATACTTTTAAAATGCCCCTTTTGCTTTCCCTGATGAATTTTATGATCTCGATTTTTTCATCTGTTTCAGGAAGTTCTTTCTCAAGAAAATCAGTAGCCTGCGTAATGTTTAAACCCTTGCCATAAATATTGCGGTAAATTTCAAGAATGCTGTTTATTTTTTCAGATGTAAAGCCTCTTCGTTGCAACCCAACAGAATTTACACCTACATAACTTAGAGGTGAACGACCTGCTTTAATATACGGCGGTACATCCTTTATTATTTCAGTTCCCCCTGCGATATAACTATGGGCACCTATTTTCGAAAACTGGATAGCTGCGGCCATACCACCTATTATTGCGTAGTCTCCAATTTCTACGTGCCCGGCGAGCTGAACTGAATTGGCAATTATGACATTATCTCCTAAAATACAATCATGAGCTATATGGCAATAAGCCATTAACAAACAGCTACTGCCAACTATCGTTTTCCATTTATCTTTTGTGCCCCTGTTAACGGTAACAAATTCTCTTATTGTGGTATTGTCGCCTATTTCCACAAAAGTTTCTTCACCGTCAAATTTTAAATCCTGCGGAATAGCGCCCAATACTGCACTCGGAAAAATATTACAAGATCTACCTATTATTGTGTTTCTCATAATAACAACGTGCGACATAATATGTGTGCCCTCCCCAATTATCACTCCTTCTTCTATAACTGCAAAAGGCTCAATTTTTACATTTTTCCCAATCTGTGAAGCCGGATGAATTTGTGCAAGAGGACTAATCATAAATCAGGCTTTTGGTCTTTTTACTATTTGTGCAATTAATATGGCTTCAGTAACAACTTTATCACCAACAAATACGGTTCCACGCATTTCACAAATACCTCTTCTTATTGGATGCATCAATTCCATTTTTAAAATAAGCGTATCACCTGGAACCACTTTTTGTTTGAACTTACAATTGTCGATTTTTAAAAAATACGTATCGTACTTGTCTTCCGTATTCCTGGGAATTGCAATAAATCCCCCGGCTTGTGCAAGAGCTTCCGCAAGCAAAACGCCTGGCATTACAGAATTACCCGGGAAATGGCCCTGGAAGTAAGGTTCATTATAGGTTACATTTTTTATAGCAACTACGTGGGTGTCGGTTAATTCAATTATTTTATCAACCATTAAAAACGGATACCTGTGTGGTAATGTTTTTTCAATCTCCTGGATGTCGAGAAGAGGCGGTTTATTGGGATCATATTTTGGAATTTCCTGCCTGTATTTATACTTCTTAATATGGTCTTTAATTTTTTTAGCAAATTTTATATTTGAAGAATGACCCGGCCTGTTTGCTATTATATGGGCCTTAAAAGGATAACCTACCAAAGCCAAATCACCAACAACATCCAGCAGTTTATGTCTTGCAGGCTCATTTGGGAAACGCAGTGTAAGATTGTTAAGAATGCCTGCCTCGCTCACCTTCACGTCTGCTTTGTGAAATATATTTGAAATTCGTTTTACCTGGTCTTTAGTCACCGGTTTGTCAACTACTACAATTGCGTTATTTATATCACCTCCTTTTATAAGATCATTCGCAATAAGGAGCTCAAGTTCATGAAAGAAACAAAAGGTGCGGCTGGGCGCTATTTCTTTTTTGAAATCAGATATGTTCCTAAGATCGGCATGCTGGGTGCCAAGTACAGGAGAATTAAAATCGATCAATGTATTAATACGGTATCCATCATAGGGCAGAGCTACCATCTCAACTTTCTTTTCATCATCAATAAAGGAGATGTTATGTTGAATGGTGTAATAAATCTTGGCAGCCTTTTGTTTTTGTATTCCGGCTTTGGAAAGATGATCAATAAAAAGTTGGGAACTGCCATCAAGAATCGGTACTTCTTCTCCATTAATTTCTATCAAAACATTGTCAATCTCCATTCCTGTTAAAGCGGCCATGATGTGTTCTATGGTTCCTACTCTTGCCCCGTTGGCTTCTATCGTAGTACTTCGGTTAGTCTCAATTACATTATCAACATCTGCTTTTACAATGGGCTTGCCGGGGAGATCTATTCTTTGAAAATTTATTCCTGTATTGACTTCAGCAGGCTTAATAAGCATGGTTACTGACTGCCCGGTGTGAATGCCGGCGCCGGAAATAGTTACTTCTTCTTTTATTGTATGTTGGAAAAACTCCTCTTTAGCATTCGATGACTCCATGGATACGAAAGTATGAAAACTATTGCTTTTAAAGGTAGAGCCCTCTAACGGAAATTTTAAGGTATTCTAAAAATTCCATTAGCCTGTTACCTTTTCATTTATAAGCCGCTCAATGATTTGTTCAAGTTCCTTTATTCTCTTTTCAAGGTCCGGCAAGTTACGGCTTAATATCTGGCTACGGAGGGCATGCGCGTAATCGAAAGCCGGCGAACCTGTAACGGCTGTATTTGGAGTTTTAATTGATTTACTTACGCCACTTTGTGCATTTATTTTACTGCCATCTGCAATATGTAAATGGCCTACAATACCTGCCTGCCCACCTATCATAACGTTATTGCCAATTTTGGTACTACCGCTTATGCCTGCCTGTGCCGCAATTACAGTATTGTGCCCCACCTCTACATTATGTGCGATTTGAATAAGGTTGTCAAGCTTTGCCCCAGCTTTTACCAGGGTTGAGCCAATAGTAGCCCGGTCGATGGTAGCGTTTGCGCCTATTTCAACATTGTCTTCCACAACCACATTACCAATCTGCGGTACTTTTTTAAAACTGCCGTCCTGCTGGGGAGCAAAGCCAAACCCATCGCTACCAATAACCGAACCTGCGTGTATGGTAACACCTTTTCCTATAATGCAATCATGATGAATTTTTACCCCCGGAAATAAAATTGTATTATCAGCAACAATTGCATTATTACCAATATATACCTGGGGGTAAAGTTTTACATTATTTCCAATCTTTACATTATCCCCGATATAAGTAAAGGCTCCTATAAAAACATTTTCACCAATAGCGGCGGTTGCTGATATATAAACAGGTTGCTGGATACCTGTAAGATTTGCTGCAGCCATTTTATCGTAAGTGCTTAATATAAGGGCAAACGCAGAGTATGCATCCGGTACTCTTACGAGAGTGGCGTTCACTTTTTTTTCAACCTGCTGCGAATCATTAATAATTATTACCGACGCCTTTGTGGAATACAGGTAGTCTTCATATTTTGGATTCGCTAAAAAAGCAAGTTGCCCCGAACCCGCGTCCTCTAATTTTCCAAATGAGGAAACAATTACATCAGGATCACCTTCAATTTTTCCATTTATGAGAGAAGATATTTGCGTTGCGGTAAACTCCATTTTACTTTTATCTATCTATGAGCGACGGTTAATGCATTACCAATTAAATCATAATTTGTTCAAGATTCGGAAAACAAATGTAAAATTTTTTTACCGTGCCAAATAATGTTTGATTAATGAGGGCGTTGTCCACTTCCGAAATATTTTTTATTTGCCCATCTTTAAAGAGAATATTTATATGGTCACCGTAAGTGCTGTAGGTGTTATTACCGGTTTCGCCGGTGAACACCAGGTAACTGGCCTCTTCATCATTAATGTTTAGATAATTTTTTACTAACTCAGTTTTTTCGTTTACGAGGTCGCGGGAAATTTCTATAGCTGAATACATGACTTTAAGAAGCCTACGGTTTATTATACTTTTACAGAGTAGTGATAAAATTTTATCGGTGTGATTTATCCACATCTTTATTGCAGCCAGCACATCATAATCATCAAGCCGGCAAAAAGCATCCAGGTGTTTTTCAATTTCGTCTATTCCTCCTTCAGCATGTAAAAAGGTATTTAACTCAGGTGACAAGGACTCTGCATTAACGACCCTGGCTCTTTTGATAATATTGACGAGCATTTTTTCTGCACATAAAACAGTTTTATGTAGGTAAACCTGCCAATACATAAACCTTCGCGATACCAGGAATTTTTCTATTGAATAAATCCCCTTTTCCTCAACCATTAATTCCCCATCATGCACCGTAAGCATTTTAATTATACGTTCATAACCGATAACACCTTCACTTACTCCTGTGAAAAAACTGTCTCGTATTAGATAATCCATTCTGTCAACATCAAGCTGACCGCTTACTAACTGATGAAGAAATTTCTTTGGATGGGCATCGGTGAAA
The DNA here is from genome assembly GCA_038258875.1 of Chitinophagales bacterium. Lineage (GTDB taxonomy): Bacteria > Bacteroidota > Bacteroidia > Chitinophagales > Chitinophagaceae > Ginsengibacter. The sequence continues at coordinate 1,168 of JBBSPK010000139.1, read as the reverse complement.
ATATCTATAGCCATTTGCATTCTCCCTCCAAACTCTTCATTCATTTTCTCCATTAATAACAATGATATTTCTTCATGAGAAGTATTTTTTACTATAGCATTTTCAAGTGCGTGAGAATAGGGGCCGTGACCAATATCATGTAAAAGAACCGCAATTTTTGCTGCCTGTTCTTCCTCCTTTAAGATATCAAAGCCCTTGCTTTTTAATTCACTGATAGCATTACACATTAAATGATAAGCGCCCAATGAATGATGCAATCTTGTGTGAACAGCACCTGGATAAACTAATTGTGCCATTGCCATTTGATGAATGCGGCGTAAACGCTGATAATACGAATGAGATACAATGGCATACACCAGTTCATCATCAATAGTTATAAAGCCATAAACCGGATCATTGATAATTTTTCTAAATGCCATTTATTGCCAAATTGTTAAAATGTTTGCGTCGTTGTGCAAAGGTAATTTTTGGGAAGGGAATAAATTACATTTGTAGCAATGTGGTCTTTGAAGAGCAAAAATAATTTTGGAGGCTTCTGTAATATTTATAATCACTATTGGCTTAATTAAATGAAAGATGAATAAAACTAAAATTTTATGGGTAGATGATGAGATGGAAAGCCTCAAATCTCAAATTATGTTTTTGGAAAATAAGGGTTATGAAGTAAAGTCGCTGAGTAATGGATTTGATGCAATTGAATATGTAAAAGATAATGGCGTGGATGTTGTTTTGCTGGATGAAAGCATGCCTGGGATCTCCGGACTTGAAACCCTGCAAAAAATAAAAGAAGTAAACACCCAGGTTCCGATAGTCCTTATCACAAAAAATGAAACGGAAAATTTGATGGATGAGGCCATTGGATCACAAATAACTGATTATTTAATAAAGCCTGTAAATCCGAACCAGGTTTGGCTTTCATTAAAAAAAATAATTGATAACAGGAGATTGGTGGCGGAGAAAACAACCTCGGCCTATCAACAACAATTCAGGGATTTATTCATGGCGCTTAATAATAATCCAGACCATAATGAGTGGATGGAAATTTATAAAAAGCTGGTGTATTGGGAGCTGGAAATGAAAAAAAGTGACAGTCCGGAAATGCAGGAAGTTTTTCAATCCCAAAAAAATGAAGCGAACACTGAATTTGTTAAATTCATTTCAAAGAATT
>JBBSPK010000138.1:0-8798 GCA_038258875.1 Chitinophagales bacterium | reverse complement strand
TTTTATCTTTTGCATGCAAGTGCTGTTTAACGACTTCGTCATTTAGCTCAATGCCCAGGCCTGGTGCGGTTAACGGAACATTCGCAAATCCTTTTGTTATCAGTTGCCTGCCATCTGTAGTTTTTACCAACCCTTCCCACCATGTAACATCAATATTATGATGCTCGCATGCTAAAAAATTTTGTGTGGCTGCTGCACAATGCACATCAGCCATAAACGAAACGGGTGTGCCTGCCTGGTGCAATGCCATTGCCACTCCATGCTCTTCCGCATAATCGCCAATTTTTTTTGTTTCTAAAAGGCCGCCGGATGTTGCCAAATCAGGATGAATAATATCTACGGCATGTATATCAATTAATGGTTTAAAATTTTTCAGAAGATAAATGTCTTCACCGGTAAGTAAAGGAGTTTCCAATGCATCAGACATCGTTTTCCATTGGTCCGTTAGTTCCCATGACACAATATCCTCCAGCCATGCGAGCCTGTATTTTTCTAACGCTCTACCAAGGCGAATGCCATTGTTCAAATCAAAGTGCCCGTAATGATCGGTAGATAGCGGTATTTCATAACCTACCATTTCTCTTACCGTGTTTACAATTTTTGATAATTCATCAAGTCCCTTATCCGTTATTTGTATTTGCGTAAATGGATGCAATGTATTTGCATAAGACATGTTATCTCCCTGCCATTGTTTTAGAGAGCCCTGGCTCTCCCAAAATTTTTGATTCACTAATGTGCCGGGAATTTTGGTAAGCTCATCTATGGAAACATCCATCTTTAACCAGGTATATCCCTGGTCTTCCGTACGGTATTTTATCAGCTTTAATTGTTCTGCGGGTGAATCCGCTTCAGGTGTATCTGCATACAATCTTATTTTATCACGATACTTGCCGCCAAGTAATTGCCATGCAGGAACATTCCAAACTTTTCCGCAAATATCCCAAAGTGCCATCTCCACTGCGCATACGCCACCAGCCTGCCTGCTTGGGCCTCCGAACTGTTTAATTAATTTAAAGATCATTTCAACATTACACGGATTCATTCCAAGAATATGTGCTTTTAATATGAGCGCATAACGTGGATCGGCGGCATCTCTCACTTCACCCAGGCCATAAACACCCTGGTTAGTGTCAATACGAATGATTGCAGTGCCGCCCATTGCGGCGGTTAATGCATAACGCATATCCGTAATTTTTAAATCCGAAGGGCTTGAGTCACGCTTTACTTTTGATGTTGTTTGCGCTATTGTATCGCCGATCGACAAACTCATCATTCCTGCTAAAGTGATTCCACCTATTGCAGTTTTCTTTAAAAAATTACGACGGTCATCTTTTGTTTCAGGATTATTTATTTCATCCTGTGTTGCAGAGATTGCTGCTTTTTCGAGTTCTTTATTTTCTGCTGCTATTTGTTTTAAAATGTTTTTCATGATATAAATTTTCGGGAATTAGAAATCAAATAAGACTAAGAGTTGAATTATAAAAAATATTGCGAGATTAAATTAATGATGTATAGACGCAATAATCATCACTCATTATAACTATGTTCTTTTAGATAATCATCCAGTTCTTTTCTTGTCATAGGTAATTTGCCGTCAGGATAATTTTTAATCCAGCTCACGAAATCTTTTTTTATTTCCTCACTCCAGCGGCTATCAATTTGTCCGGCCAAATATTTTTTTTCACGTAAACGCTGGAAGCCAAACTGGTCACGTAATGCAGTTATTTCAGATGAGAGTACCAATTCATCCACAAGATTAGCAGGAATAAAAATAGTTCCATATTGATTTGCTAAAACCACATCGCCCGGCAATACAATAGCACGCCCAACACGAATGGGTGCATTAATAGATGTAAGCATTTCCTGCTGAAGATAAGAGGGGTCTACTCCACGAATCCAACCATTAAAACCTTTTATTTCTTTTAGCCCTGCAAGGTCCCTCACTGATGCATCGAAAATTACCCCGTTCTTAGAGTTGGCGTAAATGGCATTACCAAGATTAGAGCCAATCAAAGTTCCATCAATTATTCTTCCATAACCATCGGCAACATACACATCACCGGGTTGTAAAATATTAATAGGCCATGAATTCGTTACGCCGGAAGAATCTCTACCTTCTGCAATTCCCTGTTCCTTCACAACTTTTATAAGGTCAGGTCTTGAAGGCATGTATTGAGCGGTAACTACACGCCCCGTCATTACGCTATCAGGATTGATGATCTGCCAGTTTCCTTCATACTGATTTTGAAAACCTTTGCTGCGTAAATAACCCCATGCTTCTTCCGTAGCCACATGTTTCAGTCTATTTAAAATTGCATCAGAAACTTTAGGTCGGCCATCTGCAAAGCGCTCACCTTTCCATTCAGCAGTTAATGTTTTAATATACTCCGGTGAAGAGCCTACACGTTGCGCTTTAGTAAAAAAAAATGTAAAAGCAAATGCTGTAAGTAATAGAATTTTCTTATTCATAATTTTTATTTGGTTTATTTATTCTGATTAACTTCTTTCATAATCTTTTTTTGATTTGTAAATAGATAGCTTTTTTTTTATGTTGATGCAATCTTATTTGCCAAGACCCTTTAGGTCGTGGATTCTTTTTGAAATATGAATGTTGGCTTTAGCCAAAATTGTTTCGAAGTGGTGAGTAGTTAAAAAAAGTTTTCTCATACAATGCATATTTAAAATTGTTTTGGCTAAAGCCAATTGTCATTTATTTTTTTTATCCACGACCTAAAGGATCGTGGCAATAATTTGTAAAATTTAGATCTCCATTCCATTTAGATCTCTGTCTCATTTAAATATCTATCTCATATAGTATTCAATCTCAAAAAATCAAAGAACTATATTATGCTTTCTCCGTCAAAGTTGTTCCTCTTATGGAATCAATAAGCCCCCGCATATACCCAATGGCGAACAGAGTACCAATGGTACTATAACCTGCGAAACTATTGCTATCACCAGCCATTGTGGGTACATGGTCAGGGCGTATCGGTCCCTTAAAGCCAACATCATATAATATCTGCATCAGCCTGGCCATATCCATTTGGCCGTTATCAATAAATGTTTCATGAAAGTGTTGCCTGTAACCACGTACATTTCTGAAATGCACAAATGTGATTACATTTTTTTTACCGAAATATTCAATAGCGGCAGTTAAATCTTCCGGCTTACCTTCTTCTCCCATTTCACCAAAAGTTCCATCCCAGGTAATACCGTTATTAGGGCTCGGATAAATATCTACCATCCGTTTAAATGCGGCAACGGACGTCATGATTCTCGGTACACCTCTTATTGCATCAACCGGCGGGTCATCGGGATGCATCGATAATTTTATACCATATTTTTCTGCCGAAGGCACAACAGCTTCTAGAAAATACTCGAGGTTCTTCCACATCAAATCATGAGTGAGTGTGCCGTATTCTGTAATGGGTTCGCCCGTCATTTTATCAATATCAAAACCCATGACCAAAGCACCACCACGTTCTTTCATTTCTTTATCGGAACGGGCCCAACTTATCAAAGGCATCCAGTTATAACAAACTGTATCAATTCCCACTTCCGAAATATTTTTCATAAAAGTGATGAAGTTGGAAATTTCTTCATCTCTTCCGGGAAGCCCAAGTTTTGTTTTGGTATTTAGTGACGGCGGCCCTTCAATCACCGTAAGTTTTAACCCTTCATTATCCCATGACTCCTTTATAGCTTTTATGACGCCCGACTCCCAATTATTTGCATTATCCCTGCCCACCATTTTTGGGTTAATTCCGCCAACAGCCCCCAATACACCCATTTGTTTTGCCAATTCTATCCGCCGTGGTTCTTTACCGGCAAAATAGGCAAGGCAGAATTTCATTCCTGCATCTTGTTCATAATTTATTCTGCCAGGTTGTTTTGCGAAATGATGTTTATCGGTAACGGAAGAACCAATTGCTGCTGCGGTTCCTAAGCCGCCGATACCGAGTGCAGTTGCCAGTGAAGTTGTTTTTTTGATAAAGTCCCTGCGATTGTCTCTCATATCAATTAAATTTTTTAAAATTTAAATGAAGTAATAAATATTACTTTTTTCAAAAGTAAATGACATCGATATTTTTTCCGGCCGGTTTTAGATACTATATTATCTTATTCAAATATTATTCTATCAAAATAATTTATACGATGGATTAAAATTTATCAGTAAACGTTTATAAAAATTAAAAATTGAAACCAGTAATGCAGTAACGGGTTTTACTTTCTGTTTACCGTTGTTCTTTTATATTTTGCCATTTCTCTATTAAGTTGCAAAAGCCATGAAAAATTTTTCATTTTTGTAGTATAAAATAAAAGAATCGCTTTTAATTATTAAATTTAAAGTAATGAAAAAGATAATTTTCACCTGCCTGCTCTGTGCTGCTTCAGTATCGTTAGGAGCCAGGTTCCCGCAAAATATGACAGTCTGTATAAAAAAATTTATGCAAAAGATCTCTGCAAATTGGCGGCCAGCAATCCGGGGTTCGTATTGATTGACGTAAGGTCTCCCGGGGAATACAGCGATACTTCTCAATATAATAGTTTAAATATGGGCCACCTGAAAACAGCCATCAATATTAATGTGGATACGATATTAAAAAATGTTGCCCTGCTGGAACCTTATAAAAATAAGACATTGGTATTGTATTGCTCTCACAGCCAGCGTAGCCCGAGAGTAAGTAAGTTATTGTCTGAAAATGGTTTTACTGATTTCTATAATCTCAATGGCGGCATGTCACAACTAAACCAGATGACAGAAAAAGAATTTCCCTGTAAGAGTGAATGGCTTGTCTCTAATTTAAAATATACAAACCTGTCATCAACAGAAGCGATCGATTTAATTAAAAAAGATCCAAAACTTATTATACTTGATATTCGGCCTGCCGCTATGTTTAATTCAAAAGACAGCCTTATTGAAAATAATATCGGGCACATTAAAAACGCCATCAATATTCCTTATGCTGAGTTAGACAAAAGACTTGGTGAGCTTGAGAAATTTAAAAATAAACCTGTTTTTGTTTATTCACAAACCGGTGATGGTGTGCAGCAAGAACGGCGCTAAAGTTAACAGAGAATGGATTTACCAAAGTGTATCACTTACTGTCAGGGTTAGACGATTTGCTAACAGAAGACAATGCCGTTTCAATTATTGGGAATCCCGTACCCTATCATATTGTAGACGGCAAAGGCGCCTTATCAATTCTTAAGAAAGATAATCACCTTACTGTTTATGATACCCGCCCTAAAGTTGAATTTGAAAGCAAAGTTACAGGGCATGAGTCTTATAAAAATATTGGTAGCATAAAAAATGCAGTTAATGTTGAAGAAAAAGATTTTGCAACGTTTAATTATCCTGGCAACAAGAATGGAGATGTCTTAATATATGGGCGTGGCGAAGCATTTAAACTGGCCGTTAAATTAAGTGTTCAAGGCTATAAAAATGTTTATGTAATGCGTGGTTTATACGGCATGGTCTCATGTGCGTTTAATGTTGAGGGCTGCGAAGACGCTTTGGGATACCTGGTAAATCACGAAGGGCTTTATTAAAATTTTGTAGTTTATTTCTGTCTCCGTTATGATGAAGCGCACGGAAATTTTCTGCTTTTCATTTTTGTATATTATTGATTTTGGCGTATATGTTGAAAGTGTAATTTAAAAATATTACCGCTGCACTCTTCCGCTGGAATCACCTTTCATCAATCCTTTTACATCACTTAATGTGGCATGGTTTAAATCACCGGGAATTGTATGTTTTAATGCGGATGCAGCAACGCCAAACTCCGCAGCATCCTTCATTTTCATCCCGGTGACAAGGCCATAAATAAAACCGCTTGCAAAAGAATCACCACTACCCACACGATCTACAATGCGTACCTCATATTGTTTCGTGTGATAGAATTCATTACCGTCATAAACCAATGCACTCCAGCCGTTATCAGATGCACTGTGGCTTTCTCTTAATGTGGATGCAATATATTTGAAACTGAATTTTTCTTTCATTTGCTGAAATACATCTTTGTACCCGTCGAGATTTAATTCGCCTTTGGTAACATCTGTTCCTTTGCTCTTAAATCCTAATGTGGTTTCTGCATCTTCTTCGTTCCCTATACACACATCCACGTATTTGCAAAGCTTCGTCATTACTTCTTTTGCTTTTTCTTTGCTCCACAATTTTTTTCGGTAATTAAGGTCAATGCTGGTGGTAATACCTTTTTCTTTTGCCGCTTTTAATGCTGCTTCGGTTAGTGCAGCCGCTTTGTCACTTAGCGCAGGTGTTATTCCAGTAGTGTGAAACCATTCGGCGCCATCAAATATTTTGTCAAAATCAAAATCAGCAATTTCCGCTTCTGAAATTGAGGCTTCAGCCCTGTCATATATAACCTGTGAAGCCCGCATGGAAGCGCCGGTTTCTAGAAAATAAATGCCTACTCTTTTTCCTCCGCGGGCAATAAAGCGGGTATCTACACCATACCGGCGTAAATGATTTATGGCTGACTGGCCTATAGCATTATCGGGAATTTTTGAAACAAACGTACCCTGTAAGCCATAGTTGCAAAGCGCTGCCGCTACATTTGCTTCCCCTCCTCCATAAGTAACGTCAAAGGTATCTGCTTGTACAAATCTTTTAAAGTCAGGGGTTGATAAACGAAGCATGATTTCTCCAAGTGTAACTACTTTTTTTGACATAGCTTTTTGCGATTTTAATTAACAGCAGAATTTTTTTTTATATCAATACTATGATGCCGAATTTCTTTATTATTTATCGAACCAACAAGAATTATAAAAATTATTATCAAAAAATACGGAAACGATTGCGAAATACTTTTCGCAAAATACATTTCGTTTGCTAAAACTTTTACTATGAGAAGCCAAAAGAGAATGGTAAAACAATTTCAATCGTTGTAAATTTAAAATTATAGTTGATATTTTAAATTTTATAAAGTTTTCATGTAATTATTAAAGCATCAATGGTAACTTTCCAAATACGAAAAATCTATGGTAACGTTTGCGTAACAATATGCTTTGGTTATATAATCCAATAACACCGCTTATTTCTAAAAATTTATGGATACAAAAAACGAATTGCTGCAATTAATTCCCCGGCAGGGTGTATTACCTCTTTTTTTTAATAAGGATACCGAAGTAAGTATTGAAGTTTTAAAAGCACTATACCGGGCAGGAATAAAGGCAGTTGAATACACTAATCGCGGTGAAGCCGCATTGCACAATTTTAAAAAGATGAGAGAAGTATGCGATAAAGAATTAAAAGGCTTGTACCTCGGAATAGGAACTATTAAGAATTCAGCAATGGCGCAAACATTTATTGATGCGGGGGCAGATTATATTATTTGCCCCGGGTTAATAGAAGAAGTAGCAACTGTGGCTGATAAAAATAATATGCTTTGGGTTCCCGGATGCATGACGCCTTCTGAAATCATTCGTGCAGAAAATATGGGCGCAAAAATGATTAAACTTTTTCCAGGAAATATCTTGGGGCCGGCATTTATGAGTGCGATAAAAGAATTGTTTCCGGGATTATTATTTATGCCAACCGGTGGCGTGGATTTAGACAAAGAAAATATAGCAGGCTGGTTTAAGGCAGGCGTATGTGCAGTGGGCATGGGAAGTAAACTCGTGAGCAAAAATCTAATGGAGGAAAAAGACTATGCGAAGGTTGAAACGCTTACAAGGCAAGCAATGGATATAGTGAGGTCTGTAAGATAATTAGGCCAAATAAAATATACGATATGCAGGAGACTATTGGAAAGTACAGGTGGACGATCTGTTCATTGCTTTTTTTTGCAACCACCATAAACTATCTTGACCGTTCAGTCATTAGCTTACTCAAGCCATACCTGCAGGTACAATTTAAGTGGGTAGAAAGTGATTACTCCCATATTGTTATGGCCTTCCAGATTTCCTATGCTGTGGGAATGCTTTCTGTAGGCAGGCTTATTGACAAAATAGGAACTAAATTAGGATATATCTTATCAACGCTTGCCTGGAGCCTGGCTGCAATGGGGCACGCTCTTGCGAACAGCACGTTAGGTTTTGGAATTGCACGTGCGGCTCTCGGTATTAGTGAAGCAGGGAATTTTCCGGCAGCAATAAAAACAACCAGCGAATGGTTTCCTAAAAAAGAGCGTGCTTATGCTACCGGAATTTTTAATTCGGGAGCAAACGTTGGTGCAATCGTTGCCCCACTAACTGTTCCATTAATCGCAGACAAAATGGGCTGGGAATGGGCTTTCATTCTTACGGGTGCTATAGGTTTTATTTGGATTATTTTCTGGGTAATGATTTATGAAATTCCTGCAAAAAATAAAAGGCTATCTGTTGAAGAGTTAGCTTATATAAACAGTGATATTGTTGAGTCCGTTGAACCCGCGGCGACAGAAGATAAAGGCGCCAGGGTTTCGTGGTTTAAATTATTAAGTTTCAGGCAAACGTGGGCTTTTTTCCTGAGTAAGTTTTTGACAGATCCTGTCTGGTGGTTTTATCTTTTCTGGCTTCCTGCGTTTCTTGATGCTCAATATAATGTTAAGGGAACAGATATCGCTTTACCGGTAGCGTTAGTTTATACAATGTCCACCGTTGGAAGTATTGCGGGCGGTTGGCTTCCATTATATCTTATAAGAAGAGGCTGGCCGGTTTTCAGGGCCAGGAAAACTTCCATGCTTATTTATGCTTTTTGTGTTGTGCCCGTGGTTTTTGCGCAATGGCTTGGCTCCATGAATATGTGGCTGGCGGTGTTAATTATTGGCCTTGCAACCTCTGCACACCAGGCATGG